>DATBAM010000077.1:0-3037 GCA_036271535.1 Steroidobacteraceae bacterium
GCGATTGCTGGAGCCAGATCTCTTCGGCCAGCAATGGCACATCGTCGATCAGCCGCAGACGCGACAGGCTGATCACGGGCTCACCGACCGGAATACGCAATGCGGACGCAACGGCGGACGTCGCGAGCACGCTCTTGCGGCGGATGATGCGGCTTTTCGGCACGCGCCGCTCGCCTCTCTCGGACTGGAAGCGGAAGAAGCGGAACAGCGAGGAGTTGAAGCGGGCCCGGCGCACGAAGGTACCGCGGCCCTGCTGTCGCTCCAGCACGGTGTCCGCGACAAGTTGGTCGATCGCCTTCCGCACGGTGCCGATGGCGACGCCATAATGCGCAGCCAGCTCAGCCTCTGACGGGATCGGTTCGCCCGGCCGCCATTCATTGCGGTTGATCCGCGCGGCAAGGTCGTCGCGCAGGCGCTGGTAGCGTGGCAGGCGGTCGTCGCGCGGGGCTGAATTCATACAGTCATATAGATGACTAGATGAAAACAGAGTCAAGCGCTACTGAAATACCGACAACAGCAGGACTGCCAAACATTCGCGAGACCGGGCTGGCAGATGTCGCCAGCCCGGCTTGGTCCGTCGCGAGTTAGTACGTGGACGTCGAGTTGGGCAGGCAAGGCGGCTTCGTGTAGGGCGCAGAGGCATACGCGCCCTCGGCGGGAGCCCTGACGCAGTCCGCCGTCGCCTGGGCTGGCACGCGCCGTGCGGCGGTGTCGCGCGCGGCCGCGCTCTGGGTTTGGTAGACGGCGGCAGCGATAAGGGTGGCCGCAACAAGGGGCAATCGGGTCATTGGCTTTCTCCAGATCACAAATGGAAGCCGAGACGTCTCGGCGTCCACTGTGCAAGACCTGAAAGCTACCAAGGATATTTCATCACGCGCCTTCAAGGAAACGCGACCTGCTTCAACGACGCGCGACTCGCATTTGAAAGCACGTTACCCCAGCTGAAACACGGGCACCTTCTGCTCGTAACCACGCACGGTGACCTCGCCGAGCGCGACCGCATCCTCGCCGTCGTCGCCCAGCGCCTCGCGCACGGAGGCGGAGATCAGCAGCTGCGAGCCGAACTCCTTGTTGAGCGCCTCCAGCCGCGAGGCGAAATTCACGGTGTCGCCAATCACCGTGTATTCCTTCCGCCTGGGCGAGCCGATATTGCCGGCAACGACCTCGCCGAAATGGATGCCGATGCCGATTCTGAGCGGCCAGCTCGTCTGCGCGTTGATGCGGCCCATCGCAGTCAGCATCTCGCGTCCCGCGGCGACCGATCGGTGCGCGGCATCGGAGGCCTCCAGCGGCGCGCCGAACAAAGCGAGGAAGCCGTCGCCGAGAAACTTGTTCACGATGCCGCCATTGCGGTCGAGGATATCGACCAGCACCGCGAAGGCACCGTCGAGCCGGTCGACCACCTCCTGCGGCGTGCGCGACTGCGCACCGGCTGTAAAACCACGAAAATCGACGAACATCACGGCGACGCGGCGGAGATCGCCGGCAGCACTCGTCCCCTCCGCCATCAACCGCTCGACCACCTGCGGCGAGACGTGTTGGCCGAACAGATTGGTCACCCGATCGCGCGCAGTGGCCGCCGCGATGCTCGCGGCGAATTGCCGCCGCAATTGTGCGCCGACGGACCCCGCCAGCACGCCGCAAACCAGGATGACGGTGCTGCGCACCGTGTGGAAGTAGATCAGGGGCTCGCCAGCGTCGTTAGCCGAATTGAAGTATAGCGCAACAGCCAGGAGCTCGGCTGCCGCGACAAATCCCGTGAAGGTGGAAAGCCAGAAATCGAGCCGCAGCGTCGAAAGAATGACGAAGATGAAATACACCATTGGCAACACGAAACCGAGCGCCTGGCTCGCGCCCATGCTGCGGATCTGGAGAATCAGGATGAGCGTCGGCAGCGATGTTTCGATGAGGGTGCCGATATAACGCCTGATCACCGGCAGGTCGCGATCGAGTTTGAGGTTTCGCCTGATCTGGCTGTGGACCCAGACCTCAAAGAGCAGGAAGCCCGCGAGCAGAACATATTCACGGAGGATGCCTTCCGTTCCGCGCCAGATCCGGCTCACGATGGCAGGGTCGATCACGAACGTTGCCGTAAGCAAGACCATCATGACCAAGCCGGTGCCGATCAGCGCCTTCACCCGCAGCAGCTCGGTGCGCAGCACTTCGCGCGTCAGTTCACGCTCGAACTGCTCCGACAAGACGGCTTTCTGCCGGGCTTTCCCGCTTACCAAGCTGACCATTCCACCCCTCGATTCCGGGGCAGTCTGCCTCAATCCAGCGTGCGGCGGAAGCGCGTCACAGCGATGGTCATGGCAACCAGCATCAGGGCGGCGAGCGCCAGTGCGTCGAAGTGCAGATTCTGCATGGAGGCGCCCTTCAGCATGATGGCGCGGACGATGCGCAGATAGTGCGTTAGCGGCAGGCATTCGCCGACATATTGCGCCCAGGTCGGCATGCCCGCGAACGGGAACATGAAGCCAGACAGCAGGATGCTCGGCAGGAAGAACATCATCGACATCTGCATGGCCTGGAGCTGGTTCTGCACCAGCGTCGAAATCGTGTAGCCGATCGACAGATTGGTGGCGATGAACAGCGTCGACAAGAGCGCCAGCAGGAAGACATTGCCGAGCACGGGCACGCCAAACAGCAGCACGCCGATGCCGATGATCAGGAAGGCCTGAACGAAACCGACCAGCACGTAGGGGATGATCTTGCCGAACATCACCTCGACCGGCTTGATCGGCATCGACAACAAGGCTTCCATCGTGCCGCGCTCGACCTCGCGCGTCACCGAGAGCGCGGTGAAGATCAGCATGGTCATGGTGAGGATGGTGCCGACCAGACCCGGCACGATGTTGAGGCTCGAGGACGCGGCCGGATTGTAGCGCGCATGGGCACGGATCTCGAACGGCATCTCCGGGGGATCGCCGATGTAGAGATCGTGCGCGAGCGCGGTCTGCACGATCATGCCGAGCGAGCCGAGTGCGGCGCTCGCCGCGACAGGATCGGTCGCGTCGGCCGCGACCAGCAGCGCCGG
>DATBAM010000078.1:0-29207 GCA_036271535.1 Steroidobacteraceae bacterium
ATGCCGCCGCCCTCGCACATGGTCTGCAGGCCGTAGCGTTTCCCGCGCGCATGCAGCGCATGCACCAGCGTCGACATCAGCTTGGCGCCAGTCGCACCCAGCGGATGACCCAGCGCGATCGCGCCTCCGTTGACGTTCAGCTTCGCAGGATCCGCCTTGGTGTACTTGAGCCAGGCGAGCGGAATCGGCGCGAAAGCTTCATTGACTTCGTACAGGTCGATGTCGTCGAGCTTCATGCCGGCGCGCTTGAGCGCCTTCTCCGTCGCGTAGAGCGGTTCTTCCAGCATGATGATCGGATCGCCGGCCGTCACCGTCAGATTGACGATGCGTGCTGTCGGCTTCAGTTTGTGCGTCTTCACCGCCTGCGCGCTGGCCACCAGCATCGCGGCGCTCCCATCGCACATCTGGCTGGCATTGCCGGCCGTGATGACACCGCCGGGTGACAGCGGCTCGAGCTTGCCGAGCGATTCCATCGAGGAATCGAACCGCACGCCCTCGTCCCGGTCGTGTGTGACCTTGGTGCCGTCGGCCAGCGTCACCTCGACAGGAATGATCTCTTTGGCAAACGCGCCACCGTTGATTGCCGCAGCAGCGCGCTGATGGCTCTGCAGCGCGAAGCGATCGCAGGCCTCGCGGTCGAATCCCCATTTCTCGGCGATCATCTGTGCACCGACGAACTGGCTGAACGACTGCACCTTGAATCGAGCCTGCTCTGCCGGCGACAGCGGCTGTGCCCCATTGACTGCCGAATTCATCGGCACGCGCGTCATGCTCTCCACGCCGCCGGCAATCACCAGGTCCTGAACGCCCGACATGATGGCCTGGGCCGCGAAGTGCAATGCCTGCTGCGAGGAACCGCATTGACGATCGATCGTGACCGCGGGAACGCTGGGCGGCAGCCTGGATGCCAGCACACAGTTGCGACCGACGTGCTGGCTCTGCTCGCCTGCCTGCGTCACACAGCCGAATATGACGTCCTCCACGGCAGCGGGATCGAAATCGACCCGGTCCAGCAGGGCATTCAGGCTCATGGCACCAATATCGACGGCGTGCGTATTCGCCAGCCGGCCCTTGCGACGGCCGCCGGCGGTCCGGACAGCTTCGATGATGAATGCTTCGGTCATGACAACTCCGGGATCAGATCCATATGAAATTTGGTGCGCCGAGCGCCTTTTCAAGCGTTTGCAAGCCTACCAGAAGCAGGCCGTTCGCCGAGGCGGACGGGAGTCCGTGCAGCGCAGCATACCGCGTCGCCCCGGCGGACGGCAGGGTGCGTCCCGGCCCCAAATGGCACTCCCGGTCGTCTTGACTGGGCTAGAAATGGGATGTGCATGTTCAGGCATGGCGTTTCGCCGAGTGGGCCCAATCAGCCATAGTGGCGGGATAACTTTTTCCGACCCGAGGGGAACGGTGTGTCCGCACTGAGTAATCTGCGCGTCCTCGAACTGTCTTGCGACGTCGCTGGCGAACACTGCGCGAGGCTCCTCGCAGATTTTGGCGCCGACATCGTCAAGGTCGAGCAGGCGGGACGTGGCAGCAGCACACGCCACGTAGGACCGTTCTCCGATAAGGCTCCCGACCCCGAACGCAGCGGGCTTTTTGCCTTCCTGAATACCAGCAAGCGTTCCGTCAGTCTGGATCTGGGCAGCCCCGAAGGCCGGCAGTCGCTGCACACCCTGCTGCGCTCGGTCGACGCCCTCATCGACGATCACCCCAAAGGATTTCTCGAGGAACTCGGACTGTCTCCTGAAACGCTGGCAGCGCAATACCCGGCGCTGGTGGTCTGTTGTGTGACGCCATTCGGTTACAACGCCACTGCCGCGCAGCAGCGCGCCTACGGCATCAATATCCTCCACAGCGCCTGGGGCTATCACTCGCCGAGCGAGGCCAACAACGACAAACCCCCGCTCAAGGGTGTCGGTAGGTTCCTCGGAGAATATGAAGCGGGTCTGGGCGCCGCGCTCGCGCTGACCGCGGCGCTGTGCTGGCGCCAGCACTCCGGCAAAGGCCAGTTCGTCGACGTCTCACAGCAGGAGACGCTCTGCTCGCTGGTCGACTATGTGCTGGCGCAGATGGTCGCCGGCACGATGGACGTCAGCAACCGCCGCCAGGCTTTCGACCTCGGTGGGCCGGCGACGTTCTTCGCGTGCCGGGATGGCTATATCTACGTGTGGTTGTCGGAACCGGGGCACTGGCAGGGTATGTCGACCCTGATGGGTGACCCTGACTGGATGAAACAGGATTTCCCTGATCGCTGGCTAGAATTGCATGTGACACCTGATCGTATCGCGCGTTGCCGCGCCGGCATCGCCGAATGGATGAAGGATCAGAACAAGGCCGAGGTCGCCGAGCGGGCGCAGAAACTTGGCGTGCCGCTGGTGCCCGTCAACACGATGGAAGACGTCTTTCGTTCGCCGCAGATGGCGCACCGAAAGTTCTTCGCGCAGATCGACCATCCGAAACTCGGGCAGCTTCACTATCCCACTGTGCCCTATCGTCTCAGTGCAACACCCCCGGGCATTCGACGCCCCGCCCCCCTGCTCGGCGAGCACACGCAGCAGGCGTTGGACGAGGCGCGTACGGCCGGGCCGCGAATCACGTCCGCGACGCGGCCCGTTGCTGCCGCCACGACGCTGCGTAAGGCATCCGGTCCGCTGCAGGGAGTCAGGGTGCTCGAGCACAGCAAGGTCTGGGCCGGCCCCTATGTCGGCAAGCTGCTGGCATTCCTGGGCGCCGAAGTGATACGCGTCGAGAGCTACGACTCGCTCGACGCGACGCGGCGCTTCGGCACCAAGGACATCAACGACGCACCCGGATTCCAGGCGGTCAATCCAGGAAAATACAGCGTGCAGATCAGTCTCAAGGGCGACGAAGGACGCCGCCTGATCAAAGAGCTGGTCAAGGTATCGGACATCTTCGTCGAGAACCTGCGTCCCGGCGCCGTCAAGCGGCAGGGCCTCAGCTATGAGGAACTGCGTGCGCTCAAGCCGGATATCGTCGCGGTATCGATGAGCATGTGGGGCCAGGAAGGACCGCTGAGCTATCAGACAGGCTACGCGCCGTGTTTCAACGCCCTGTCCGGGCTGTGCCATCTCGCCGGCTATGAGAACGGACCGCCGCAGCTGGTCAACACGCGCTACGGCGACAGCAGCTACGGAACCGCCGCGGCGTTTGCAGCCGTGGTCGCGCTTTATCATCAGCGTCGAACCGGTGAAGGACAATACATCGATGTCTCGGCGGTCGAATCGCTGAGTTCCAATCTCGGTGATTCGTTCATGGAATATTTCATCAGCGGGCGCAGTCCGCAGCGGGACGGCAACCGCCACGCAGACCTTGCACCGCACGGTGTCTACCGCTGCCAGGAGGGCGACTGGATGACTCTCGCCGTCGGCACCGATGAGCAGTGGCGCAAGCTGTGCGAGGTGATGGGGCAACCGGCGCTGGCCAACGATCCGCGCTTCGTCGATCTGAACGCGCGCAACACCAACCACCACGAACTCGACCAGACCCTGTCGGCATGGACACGCGACAAAGACGCGCGCGAGCTGTGCACCACGCTGCAGACCGTCGGCGTGTCGGCCTTCAAGAGTCTGAACTCGATCGATCTGGTGAGCGAGGATCATCTGTGGCAGCGCGGGTTCTATACCCATGTCATCGACAACCGCAATCGCGTGGTGTCCACGCTGGGTGCGCCCTGGCAGCTTTCACGCACGCCGGCAAAAGTCGAACATGCGGCGCCGCTGCTCGGTGAGCAGAACGACTATGTCCTCGGAACGTTGCTCGGCTTGTCCGCCGAGGAGCGTCAGCGGCTGATAGCCGCCAAGATCATTCATTAAGAAGCGAATACAGGAGACGACACATGCCGCTCAAGGCCGCAGATCTGGTGAAGAAAGCCAAAGAACACATCGACTACAAGAAGGACAAGAAGAACAAGATTGCGTATCTGACGTTCAACCGGCCGCAGCAGTTCAATGCGACGACGGTTGGCATGCGGCTGCTGTACGGCGACCTGATTCACAAGGCCAATGTGGATGACGACGTCAAAGTCCTGGTCGTGCGAGGCACCGGCGATCACCTTGGAACGGGCGGCGACCTCGACGAGCAGAATAGCGCCTACGCCGACAACGTCACGGAGGCGGAGAAGACCTCGCTGCTGCACGAGTTCGAGATCGACGATCCGGATGTGAAATATCCGTCGAAGGACTCGTTCCGATACATCCATGCGCTGTGCGATCACTACGCCAAGGCCCGCGGCGGTTGCCGCAGCCTGCAGGAATTCAAGAAGATCAGCATCGTCGAGGCCAAGGGCTACACCTATGGCTGGCATTTCTATCAGACCGGTGATGCCGACCTCGTCATCTCATCCGAGGACGCGTTGTTTGGTCACCCCGCGTTTCGCTATGTCGGCTGGGGTCCGCGTCTGTGGACCTGGGTCGAAATGATCGGGCTGCGCAAGTTCCAGGAGATGCTGTTTACCGGTCGTCCATTCACTGGCAAAGAGATGGCGGAAACCGGTTACGTCAACAGCGTGGTACCCCGGGACAAGCTGGAAGAAGAAACCGAGAAGTACGCGATGGCCTGCTCGTACAGCCGCCCCATCGACAGCGTCTCGGTGCAGAAGACGTTCATGGAGATCTACAAGCAATACCGCGGCGAGTACATGGGAAGCCTCCTCACCGGCATGGTGGAGTCGCTGTGGCCGTACATGAAGCACGAAGAGGGCGACGTGAACTTCGGCAAATCGATGGGCACGACCGGCATCGCCGCTATCGTCAAGAATAACGAAGGACGCTATCCGCCCGAGTGGCGCATGAGCCTGGGCGGCCGCAAGAAGAAATAGGCGCGACCGAACTGCAAGGTGCTTTGACCGACGCTGCCGAGCCCGCCGTCCTGGCTGGCCCGGCAGCGCATGGGCGGCCGGCCGGCGCCGCATCAACCCCTTTCTGCTAGCATCCCCGCTTACCCTTCGGTTTCGGGATGCGCCGCATGAAATTTTCCGACTACAACACCATCAAGCTCGAACGCCGCGGACGCCTGCTGTACGCAACGCTCAATCGGCCGGACACGCTCAACTCCATCGAGCGTTCATCGCACGCCGAGCTGGTTCGCTTCTTTGCGGATCTGTCGGTCGACCCGGAGACGGATGTCGCCATCCTTACCGGCGCCGGGCGTGCATTCTCCGCCGGCGGCGATCTGGATTACATGCAGCAGATGATCGACGACCCTTCGATATTCGTCGACGACATCCCGGACGTGAAGCGCATCGTATTCGGTATGCTCGACTGCCCGAAGCCGATCATCGCCAAGGTCAATGGTGCGGCGGTAGGCCTGGGCGCGACGATCGCATTGCTGTGTGACGTAGTCTTCGCAGCGCCGCACGCCAAAATCGGTGATCCGCACGTCAAGGTCGGATTCACCGCGGGCGATGGCGGCGCGATCATCTGGCCTCATCTTCTGGGTCATGCGCGTGCCAAGGAATACCTGATGACCGGCAAGCTGCTCACGGCCGAAGAAGCCGAGAAAGTGGGACTGATCAATCATGTGGTACCGGCGGACCAGCTCGACAAGGCGGTCGACGACTTTGCCGAGGAACTGCTGAAAGGCGCCATGCGGGCGATCCAGTGGACCAAGCTGTCGGTCAACATCGGTCTGAAGCAGCTCGCGCACGCAGTGCTGGACGCCTCGGTAGCCTATGAGGCACTGTCTAACATGACCGCGGATCATCAGGAAGCCGTGCGCGCGATGCGCGAGAAACGCGCACCGCAATTCAAGGGCAAGTAGCGGCCAGAGAGCCGACGGCCGACGGCTGCGGATCAGACCGCAGCGATCAGGCCGCGGCCCGGGTCAGCTCGTAATCACCTGCGTCGTCGATCCGCGCCTTCCAGCCCGGATAGACCACGATCGTCGTGAACGTCTCCTCGATGATCGCGGGCCCCGTGACTTCGTGACCGGGCTTGAGCGACGCACCATGAAAAATGTCGGTGTCCTTGAAACCGGCACCCAGGTTCGCACGACGCTTCTTGGTCGCGGTGGCTTTCGTGACCGGCGCGGTCAGTCCTTTCAATACCTTCGGCGTCGGTGTAGTCACCGTGGTCACCAGCCTCACGCCCGTGACTTCCGGTATCTCACCCTCGCGGATGTGGCCGTACTCTTCCATGTGACGCTTATTGAACGCTTCGATCGCGCGCATGCCGATTCCAGCGTTGATGAACGACAGGTCGCCCAGATGCTTGCTGCCATCGATATCGAATGTCAGCGCAAAGTTCTGCCCACGATAACGCATGTTCAGCTGGTATTTGGCGCTGACCTTGTCGCGGCTGAAATTCGCTTCGGCAAAGAACTTCTCGGCCCGATCGCCGAGTTCCTTCCAATGCGAAGTGAGCTTGGCGATATCCAGCGCATCGGCGGATGCGATATAGGAGCGCTCCTCGTCGATACTCGGCATGGCTACCAGCGTGCCCAGCGCGGAGAACGCCGGGGATGCCTTGGGCACCAGCACCTTGGTGATACCGAGATCCTCTGCCTGGATCGCCGCGAACACCGGTCCATTGCCGCCGTAAGCGAGCATCACCATGTCCTTGGGATCGATGCCTTTGCCGGCCGTGGTACGCCGCACTGCCTGCGACATGTTCGCGTTGACGACGCGCCAGCAGTCGAATGCCGCATCCTCGGCGCTGTAGCCCATCTGCCGCCCGATTTCCTGGAACGCCTCTTCGACTCCATCCTTGCGCAGCGAGAAGCTGCCGCCCGCGAACTCCGACTGGGCCGACAGGATGCCGAGCATCAGCAGCGCATCGGTCGTGGTCGGCTTCATGCCGCCACGGCCATAACAGATGGGTCCAGGAGTCGCACCCGCCGAGGCAGGTCCTACTTCCAGCGCGCCATTGTTCACGTGACAGATCGAACCGCCGCCGGCGCCCAGCGTTTCGACCTTCACCATCGGTACGCCAATGAGGTAACGATGATGCATGTTCCAGCCAGCCTCGGCCGGGGCAGCACCGTTGTGCACGACCGACATGTCGTACGAAGTACCGCCCATATCGACACACAGCAGATTCGGGTAGCCCTTTTCGACGCCGACGTGCGCCGACCCGACGACACCGCCGGCGGGCCCTGAGGCAAGCACGCGGATCGGAGCGCCGTCGATATATTCCTTGGTCATGACGCCGCCACTGGCTTGCATGACCATCAGCTGATTCTTGTAGCCCCCTTCCTTCAGCCGACTGACCAGCTTCTCCAGGTAAGAGGTGACACGTGGCCCGACATAGGCATTCACTACCGTCGTGCTGGTGCGATCGTATTCGGGTGCACGCGGCAGGACCTGATAGGAACAGGAAATGTGGGCGTCCGGCATTTCCTCCGCGACGATGCGCGCCACGCGCTTCTCATGTACCGGATTGACGAACGAGAACAGCAGCGAAATCGCCACCGACTCGACTTTCTGCTTCCTGAGACGTGCGCAGGCTGCCCGGACGGCGGCCTCATCGAGTTCCTTGTAGATCGTGCCATCGGCAAGGACGCGTTCCGGCACGGTCAGGCGTCGACGGCGCGGTGTGATCTCCAGCGGCGGCGGCAGACGCAGATCCCAGATGTCTTCCTTGAAACCGCGTCGATATTCGACCTCGTCCCGGAAGCCTTCGGTGGTGATGAGGCCGGTAAGCGCGCCGTTCATCTCGATCAGCGTGTTGTCAGCGATGGTGGTGCCATGGACGATGGCGTCGCACTTCCCCAGAAAATCCGCTACCGGCAACCCTTCGATCTTTGCCAGCTTTTCCAGGCCGTTCATCACACCGATCGAACGATCTTCCGGCGTGCTCAGATTTTTATGCAGCACGACATCCGCACCCTTCAGCAGCGCGAAGTCAGTAAAAGTGCCGCCGATATCGATGCCTACGCGATAACCCACTGATCGTATCCTCAGGCTGCTTTGGCTGGCTGATTGGCGATCATCGACTTGCGCAGCGCCGCCGTGGCCGCCGCGTCGACGGCGAGGTCGTAGTTCTCCAGCGTACCCGTCAGCACAACGCCATATTTGCTGCGCGCCGCCTCGACGCCGACCTTCTCGTCGAGCACATCTTCCTTGACCGCCTCCGGGTCGCGCGCCAGCGCCGATCCAAACCCCGCTCCACCGCCGTGCTGGTACGCGATGACCGCACCCGCCGGCAGCTGAGCATGAGCCGATAGCTCTACCTTATATTCGCGTTCAGTGCCGACCTCGAAATGATTCGAGTACGAGCTGCCATCGTCACCACCGCACATGCCACGGATCGGATGATCCGAGGACACCATCCACGCCATGGCGGTGGTGGGCTCCAGGACGCGCTTGACGTTCAGGCTGCCCGGCTGCCCGCGCCACTGGCCGGCACCGCCAGAGTCTTTGGTCATTTCGCGGCTGATGTTGATGATCGGGACACGACTCTCGGCGTCCTCCACCTCCGACAGCAGCAGGTTACCCAGCGCCGCCGGGCAGGAACCCCAGCCGTCGATGCCCTGCACCGCCGATACGTCCATCGAGCGTGCATCGACTCCCTGGTCGAGCCACATCTGACCATCGCGGAAGCCGATGACCGCGTTGGGCATGCCGATCTTGTATACCTGCGGTGCGCTGCGTCCCGGAACGACGGCCGACAGCGCCACGCAAACAGCCTCGGTGATTTCGCAGGCCGGATGAAATGAACCGAGTGCTGCCGGTTTGTTGATCGGCGGATGCGCGATGCACCCCTCGGGAATGATGATCTCGATGCCGTTGAACAGGCCTTCGTTCTTGACGATGCTCGGATCGATCGCTGCGGCAATCTGCGTCATGACGTAGCCACGGCTGTTCGCGAACGTGTTCCAGACGCCAACCAGTTCCTGACGGTCATCGGTACCGGTCAGGTCCACCGTCAACTGATCACCCTTCACCGTGCAGGTGACGTGAACTTTGACATCCTTGGTCCCCTGCGTGTCGTGGTCGATGAACACATCGGCCGCGTAGCTGCCGTCGGGCCACTTGGTGACTTCCTGTCGGAAGCGTTGCTCGGTGTGCTCGATGTTGTAGTTAATGGCCGCGTTGACCGCGTCCGTGCCCCACTTGCGCAGGATGGCTTTCAGCTGTCTGTCCGCCAGCTGCACGGCGCTGATCATTGCCGCCAGGTCACCGGCGAAGGACGGAAATCGGTTGTTGCGTTCGATCAGCCTGATGATGTCGCGGCGCTTCTCACCGCGATGGACCAACTTGACGCAGGGTATCGCCAGACCCTCAGTGAAGATGTCGGTCGCCTCGAGCGTGAAACCGCCCGGATCCTTGCCGCCGGTATCGCCCTGGTGGGCCTGCAGTGCGGCGATCAGCACGAGCTTGCCGCTGTCGTCGTAGATCGGTCCGTAGACGTTGTAGTCCGGCAAGTGGCCGCCGCCGAAGTCGGGATCGTTGCCGACGAACACATCGCCGGGACCCCAATCGAAATCCTTCAGATTTTCCAGGCCGTATCGCACCGTCAGCTGCGACACGAACGTCAGATGCGGCGTGCCGATCGAACACGCAGCCAGACGCCCGTTGGCATCGACGATGGCGGCATTGCGCTCGTTGGACTGATTGATGATCGCCGACGAGGCCGCGCGACCGAGGTGTGTATTCGCCTCGAAGCATACCGTCTCGAAAGCGCCGCGAATGATGCTGGCAGTGACGGGATCGATCGTCGCCGGGGTGCTCAGCGGCGCACGCTTGGCAGCAAGTCTCTTGTTCAGCTCAAATGACATGGGCCTACCTCCAAGGTGTGGCGCTCCGCTTTAAGTCAAAGCGGGACGCGCGGTCGCATGGGATGCATCGATCGTGAATCTTAATCGCTGCGAGGGCGCGCGGCCGCGCCGTTTGCATCTGCGGGCAAGGAAGGCTGTCAGACCGCGACTTTGAGCGGCTGCACCTGAGGTTGTTGGCCCTTGGCTCGCGCCGCGATGTCGTTGGCGGCGACGTAGCCGAAGGTAAGCGCCGGGCCGATCGTCCCGCCTGCACCTGGATAGCAGTTACCGAACGGACTGCCGCAGGCATTGCCCGCCGCATACAGATTCGGAATCGGTCGGCCGCTGGTATCCACGACACGCGCTTGTGCGTCGGTCTTGAGCCCGCCTTTGGTCCCCAGATCGCCCAGGTTGATTGCCACCGCATAGAAGGGTGCGCTCTCGATCGGACCCAGCGACGGGTTCGGCTTCGACGTCGGGTCGCCAAAGAAACGGTCGTAGTCGTTGCCGCCGCGCCCGAACTGCGGGTCGACACCGCTGCGGGCATATCCATTCATCTCGGTAACGGTCTTCTGCAGCGTCGCAGCCGGCACCTGGATCTTGGTCGCCAGCGCCTCGATCGAATCCGCCTTGAAAATATAGTGATCCCAGTAGTCGGGCGGAATGCTGCGATCCGACATGATGATGCTCGGCATAAAGCCGCCGGCCGTGAACTTCGCACGAAAGACCGCGTCGAACACCAGCCAGCAGGGACAGTTGGCGCCGGTCTTCACCTGGTCGTCGACCATTCCTTTGCCGAAGTCGTCGTAACCGGCCGCTTCGTCGGTGAAGCGGACGCCATTGCGGTTGACGCACACGCTGTGCGGGCGGCCGACATCGAATGCCGCCTGATGAATCTCCTCGAAGTTCGAGGTCACGGGCATCGGCATGTGCATCGTGGGAATCCACCATCCTGCCTCGGTGTGCTCGGTCGCGGCACCGATCTTGAGGCCGGCGAGCAGCGCTTCGCCCCGATTGGCGTCCTCCGGCGAACTGCTGTGCCGGGTGAGCCCCGGCACCGGGAAAAAGCGATCGCGCAATTCCTGGTTCCATTCGAAACCGCCCGCGCAGATCACGACACCATGACGCGCACCGATCTGGTAGCTGCGGCCGAATCGGCTCACGGTGACGCCGCTGACGACACCCCCGTCCAACAGCAGATCATCGAGCCTCGTCTCCAAACGCACTTCGATCTTGCGATCGAAGACTGCCTTGAAGAGCGGCCCCATCAGTGACGCGCCATTGGTCATGCGCCGATCACGCCGACCGATGCTGCGTGTGCCGAAGTCCGTCCAGTAGCGCCAGAAGATCTTTAGCAGGGCCGTTCGCCACCCTTTGCCCCGGGAGGAGATCGAGAAGAACTCGGGCAGGTCCATCGAATAGCGATTGAGCAGTTTGAAGCGCGTGTACTGCTCTCGCATCAGCGTGAACTTGTCCCCCAGGCCGCGCCCGTCGAAGGTCGGGCACACCAATGAACGATCGGCACGGGCACCCGGTTGACTCGGGTAGTAATCTGGCCAGGTGGCAGCAAAGATCGTCACGCCGACCGATTGCATGAACTGCACCATGTGCGGTGCCTGATCCACGAAGGCTTCCAGCCGGTCGCGCTGCACGGACTTGTCGACCACGCTGTCCAGGTATTGCAGCGTCTGTTCACGGCTATCGCCGTTCTGCGTGAGGCCGTGGTTGGGAACCCATGCGACGCCGCCCGAGGTCGCCGAGGTACCGCCGAATTTGTGCGCCTTCTCGATGAGGACGACGGACAGTCCCTGCTCGGCGGCCCGTAGCGCCGCCATGGCGCCCGCCGCGCCCGATCCAACCACCACTACATCATAGATTTCTGCTGCCATCGTTCCCGCCCCATTTGCAGCCGCGGCCGCTATGCCGCAAATGTTCTTCGAAAGCTCAGACGGCGTCCATCAAGCCATCCAGGCGCCGCGGCCCCGAATAGTCTGGCTGGGAAGCATCGCATTGTCTGGACCTGCAATCCCTCGGCGCGGTCACGTTGCTGCCTTTTCGCCGTGCCGCAACGCGTGCTTATACTGGCCGCGCATACCAAAAGTACGGGGAGACACATGAGCAGTTCCGAGAAGCCCGTGGTGATCGTCACAGGCGCCAGCGCGGGTATCGGGGATTCGATTGCGCGCCGCTTCGCGTCAGGCGGTTACCGGATCGTGGCGGTCGCCCGAAGGAAGGAGCGGCTGGAGCAACTGGCCAAGGCCCTGTCCAAGACTACCGCCGTCGAGGTGGTCGAATGCGACGTCACCAGCGTCGAGGCGCCGCGTAAAGCGGTCGAGGCCGCGATGAAGGCCTTCGGCCGGCTGGATTGCCTGGTCAACAACGCCGGATCCGGCCGTTGGGCACCAGTGCATCAGACCGACGACGATATGATGAACGAAGTCATCGAAGTCAGCATGAAGGCGCCGTTTCGCTTCAGCCGTGAGGCGCTGGGTGTCATGAAGCCGGGATCGTCGATCATTTTCGTAGGCTCCGTGTTCGGCATCATCGGAGGGCTCAATGGTGGCATCTATTGTGCCGTGAAGGCCGGGCTGACCGGGCTTACCCAGACACTCGCCGTGCAATATGGCGCCACCGGCATCCGTACCAATCTGGTCGCACCTGGCGTCATCAAGACGGATATGACCCGCGACTTCTGGGACACGCCGGGATTCAAGCGCGTCAATCAGGAAATGACGCCGTTCAATCGCGAGGGCACGCCTGACGACGTCGCGAACGCGGTGTACTTCCTCGCATCCGATCAGGGCAGTTACATCAACGGGCAGACTATCGCGCTCGACGGTGGCTGGTCGACCACGAAATTCCTGACTTACGACGCGCTGGTTGCAGAACGCAAGTAAGTATTCGCTTCGCCGGACGTGACCCGCTAAACGCGCGCCTACTACACGCGCACTTCGATCCAGTCCTCCACCACACGGACTTCGTAGGTCGCGATGGGGAGTTTCGCGGGCGGGTTCATCGCGCGTCCGGTCGCGAGATCGAACCGCGCGCCGTGAACCGGGCAGGCAATCCAGGCACGCGACATGCGGCCGCACTCGAGCTTTTCATTCGCGTGCGAACAGATGTTGGATACAGCGAACAGGCGCTCATTGGAATGGCAGACGAGTACCGACTTGTCTGCAACATCGACTGCCTTCTTCGTGCCCGCGGGCAGGTCGGAAACTTTCAGGACGCGTGCGAACGTAGGCTCTGTGCTCACTGGCCTCTACTCGATGGAATGACCATGGAATGGCAACACGCGAGCAGCGGCGCAGGCAAGCCTGCGCCGCTGATGCGTCTGTAGGAAAATACGCCTTGAGCGGACTAGCGCGATGGCAGCTCGTCGCGGTTAGGACGCTTCGCATCCATCGCCATGTACTTTTCGACGGCCTTTTCGAAATGACGGACGCGAATTTCCTGGTAGTTGCCCAGCGTCAGACCCCGCTTCGCGCTGGCCTCGATGCCTTCCTGCTGCAGGAACAGGTTGTCCGTATCCTGGTCGAGAATCGCACCAAAGCCGGGATCCATGCCCTCCGCCTCTTTGAACGATTGCTCGTCGCCGAGGTGAATCGGCTCCGCCGGCTCCGGCCGTTTACCATCCTTTCCGACCGGACGAAGGAACATGACCTCGTAGAGGCACTTGCGATGATCACGCGGATCCGGGCGGAAGCGGTACACCATCGGCAGTGAAATTCCCGGGAACAGGAACAGGTTCGGGAACATCGTGTACGAGAAGCAGTCGAGCAGCTCAGAGTCCGAGATGCCCCCCAGATCCGTGTTGGTCGCTTTCTCGAACATGCCGCGGAACATGTCCGCCATCACCTGTCTCGCCTTACCGCCCTCGCCCAGCGATCGCGAAGTGCTACCGAGCGCACCACTGTCGCCCAGCGTGAACTGCTGCAGGATGTCTTCTTCGGTGTGCTTGCCATAGAGGTGCGGGCTGAGTACGCCCAGCGGCGAGATGAAGCGATTGACGTGCTCGCCATACGTGTCGTACTGCGAGTTGGCATCGGCATTCGAAATGGCGACCTGCGGATGCGTGATGATCACGTGATAGGCCTCGAGGAACGCCTCGATGGCCAGCTTCCAGTTGCATGGCAGACGCTTGGAGACGTGCAGGTAGATATAGCGGTCTTCGAGCTTCCACGCATTCAGATGGGCCACGGCATCGCGACCCAGATAGTCGACGAGCTTGGGAGCCGCGGGATCCATATTGATGAAGACGAAGCCGCCGAGCAGCTCCACGCGCGCTTCGGGCAACTTCAGCTTGGCGCGATCGACGTGCGGGAAGTCCCATGGGCAGACGACGTTCTTGTTGGTGCCGTCGACGTTCCAGCTCCAGCCGTGGAAGCTGCACTGGAACTCGCTGGCATTGCCCATCGTGTTCGATGCGCGCAGCTTGGTCCCGCGATGCAGACAGGCATTGAAATAGGCGCGAATATCATTTTTCGCGACCCGGGTGATGATGAAGGAATATGGGCCGACGTCGTAGACGTGATAGTCGCCGACTTCCGGAATATGTTCCTCGCGGCAGGCCGCCTGCCAGGTGCGCGTCCAAAGCTTGGTGTACTCGTCACGCGCAAAGGACGGCTCGATGTAGCGGTCGGTCGAGATGTCCTCGTCACCCAGGAACGCATACGACTCTGAGCGTACCCAGGTGGGCGCGCCGACCTTGTCGTCTGCAATGATCTGCTGCGTCGTCGGAGCGTCCGGACACCGGGCGTCGCCCTTCGTGGTGGTTGCAGTGCGCTCTTTCATATCAGCTGACATGGGAATTCTCCGAAAACTTCGTTTTCCATCGTTGGAACAATTAGGCCGCCGCGCGGCGCTGTGCGAGCGCGGTGGTGTTCTTGTAGATCTGACCGTCCTTCATGATCAGCATCAGACGATCCGCGTTGAGCACCACCGAGACGTCGGCGACCGGGTCACCGTCGACCAGGACCAGATCCGCCAGAAAGCCTTCCTTGATTTCGCCGAGTTTCTCGCTGCTGTTGATGGTCATCAGCAGGCCGCCGTTGCGGGTCGCGCAACGCAGCGCTTCGGCCGGTGAATAGCCGTAGTAGTCGACGAAGAAGCCGATGTCGCGAGCGTTGGTGCCCTGCTGACTCCATGCGAAGCCGTAGTCGCCACCGATGACGTGCCGGATACCGCGCTTTCGCAGTTCAGTGTGAGTCTTCTTGGACTCCTCCACCAGTGCGTCGATACCCATGGCGCGGGCGGCCGCCGCAGGAATGAAAGGCTCGGCCTCGTGCAGCATCGTATGGAAAAGGCTGATGGTCGGCGCGACGAAGATCCGGTCCTTCGCCTCCTCCATCATGTCCAGGGTCTTTGCATCGGTGTACTCGCAGTGGTAGAGCACGTCGACACCGGCGCGCACACAGCGCTGAACCGATTCAATGGAACGTGTGTGGGCATTCACCGGCTTGCCGAAGCTGTGTGCGGTCTCTACCGCCATGCGGATCTCTTCGAACGACATCGGGGTCGAGTGCGCAGGGGTGCCCGGATAGAACGGGTCGCCGGAAACGTCGAGCTTGATGTTGTCGCACCCTTCGCGACAGCACAGACGCACCGCCTTGCGCATCTCTTCCGGTCCATCGACGACGATCGAAGCGCCGATGCGCGGGTTGTGCAGTTTGCTCTCGTCGCCGAGACCACCAGTGACGGTGATCTCGATCGAACCGGCGCGAATTCTCGGCCCCGGGATGTGGCCGGCGTTGACTTCATTGCGCACTGCAACGTCGAGGCGCAGCTTTGCTGCAGAGGCACCATAGACGCTGGTGAAACCATGGTCGAGCAGCTTCTTGGCTACCCGCGCCGTCAGCAGCGTGTGTTCCTCGGGTGGCGGCTGAATCAGATCTTCCGTCGTCTTCACGTTGTCGAACGAGATATGCGCATGACCTTCGGTCATGCCTGGCATCAGCGTCATGCCCTTGCCATCGACGACCTGGCAGCCTGCCTGCGCAATCTGGCCTGGCACCCGCGATACGGCCCGTATCCGATTGCCCTCGATCAGAACGTCGCCGTCGAAGGCGTTCGCTCCGGAGGCGTCCCAGATTTTTGCCCCGATAATCATGGTCTTAGTCATAATGCCAAGGCTCCCGCAGTGTCTGCCCAGCGTTTCTCTAAAAGAATGATACGTGACGGTCGGCAGGGCTCAGCGCTACCCCGTGACCGGGGTTGAAGGGGCCATTGCCCCAGGATGCAATCTTCCCGGTGCGGCGGGCGTGGGGCGCCCCTGGTGGCCCGTACAATGATAACGCCGCTGGGGGCACACAACGAAATGGAAGGCTCACGATGATACGAGGCATTCACCACGTCGCGGTGCACGTTCGCGATCTCGACCGCATGGTCAGGTTCTACAAGGATGCCTTCGGCTTCGAACGGGTCGGCGAAGAGTTCAGCTGGGCCGATACCCCGATGCTCGATCAGATTCTCGATGTGCCGAATTCGGCCGCCCGCGGCTGCATGTTGCGCGCCGGCACCTGCTACATGGAACTGTTCCAATTCACCTCGCCACAGCCCAGTTCCACGCGGCCGCTGCGGCCCTTCGACAAGGGATACACGCACTTCTGCGTTGATGTCACGGACATCGAGCAGGAATACGAGCGACTGCGCTCGCTGGGCATGACTTTCGGCCATCCGCATCCGCTCGACGCTGGTCACGTCAAGACGATCTATGGCCGCGATCCGGAAGGCAACGTCATCGAGATACAGCAGACCCAGAGCAACTGCGACTTCCGCCTGGACAAGCTGCCCGCGGTTGCAAGCTAGCAGCAGCGGCCGAAACGCTGCCCTCAGGTAGCGTAGCGCACGGCCTTACGCGCAACGGCGCTGCTCTGCGCCTCGCTCAATTGATTCGCGCGGTATTCCTTGGGGGACATGCCGTAAGAGGTCTTGAACATACGACTGAAATGCGCGGCGCTCTTGAACCCGGCCATGCCTGCGATCTTGTGGATCGGATAACGCTGAAACGCGTCTGACACCAGCCAGTCGCGCGCCTTGGGCAATCGCTTGCCCCAAAGCAGGTCTGAGAACGATGTGTTGTTGGCCTTCAGCACGTAGCACAGATAACGTGGCGAGATCCCGCAATAGGTCGCGACCCGATCGCAGGTCAGATCGGCCGATGTCAGGTACTTCTGAATGCATTCCTGGATGTCGGCAAAACGCTTGTCTACCAGACTGCTCGGCTGCATCGAATTGGCGATCTGCCCTTCGACGCTATCGGAGACTGACTGGAGGAAGGCCTCCGATAGCGGCTCGGCCGTGCGCCGACCCATGTGATCGCCTTCGAAGCACAGCAGGTCGAGCAGATTGGTGACAACGTGCCGGTGCCCCGCCCCCACCTCGAAGGAAGTGTTGAGACCTTTGGCCCAGGGCATGCGTGACAGCACCAGGTGCTCGGGAACGACCGCCAGCGCGCATTCGAACGTGCCTCGCTCGCCGACGAAAGTGCGCGAGTAGAACGGCTCATCGGCGTTGATGATGGCGCACCGTCCGGGTGTGACCGTATAGGTATTGCCGGAACTGACTACCTGCATTTCTCCCTGCTGGATGAAATAGAGCAGCCGAACTGCTGCTTTGCGGGTGCGGATGTGATGCCAGCACCGGCGGAACGAAATCCCGGTGGCGTTCAGCGAGCGGATGAACTGAATGGGTTGATTGAGCCCTTTGCGGATCAGGGCACGGATTTCACCGGCAACCGGATCGATCTCGACGTCGCCATCCGTGAATTCGTTGCGGACCATCACGGATAGGGTGCGCCGCGATTCAGCGACGTCACGGCCAGAATACGCAAATACCGTCTGCATGCTCAGCCCCCAGCTACAGCTCTATATCGGCGGTTTGTAGAACCCGGTTTGTGCAGCTAATTGTAACCTTTTCCCAACTAGGGCCCGATAACATCGCACCTGCGTCGCCGGCTGATGGCCTTTCCAGCTGCCCCGGTATGCCTCGGCATCCCGCCGATAACAACCATACATTCGGCTCATTTTGCAGCGAACAACGGCGATTCGACGCCGAACCGGCGGCTTACAGTGCCGCCTGTCGCAACCCGCTATTTATAAAACCGGACGGACGTCCAGAAACTGCACCCCCACCAAAGAAAACGCCGCTGGACCCTCGAGCGGCCCAGCGGCGGATTTTCAGGTGAGCCTCAGAACGCGCTTAGTGCAGCGACAGGACTTCGCTCTTGGTCAGGCTGGTCGCGAGCTTGCCATCCGAGCTGGACAGCGTGGCGGCCGGAACCGTGATCATCTTTCCGTCAATGATCAGCTGCACCGAACCGTCCGAGACGACGCGGTACACTGAACCCAGACGCGAGCCATTGGCGGCGACGACCATCTGGCCCTTCGCGGCGAGCGCGGCCGACGGTGAATCCTGCGCGACAGCGGTCGCCGCAACGAATGCCAAAGCCGCAGCCACAATCCACGAACTCTTCATGTCCTCTCTCCTGCATTGATTTGGAGAGCAAATACTAAGCGGCGTTAGTATCTGCCGCCGTGATGCAGTACAGCCCCTGGGTGGGCATGCGTCGAAGAATTGCAGCGTTTTCGCGCGCTTATGTCGCAGTCGGCCGGGAGGCCTGTTTGGGCGGCAGTTCGACTTCGTCGGCGTTCATCGCAATCAGGATGCTGCACGGTATTCTGTCCAATAGCAGCGATTGAGGCGAGTCGCTCCACCACCGCGCGATCCGACTGCGAGGTCGGTGACCCATGACGACCAGGTCAGCTTTGATCCTGGCCGCGTACTGGGGAATGTGCACCAGCGGATCTCCGATCAGCAATGCGCCCTGCGCCTTGATACCGAGTTCGATCAGCTTGCGTACACCTTCGTCCAACAGCGCGCGCGCCGTGTCCTCCTCGCCTTGTGCAAACGCCGGCGTCATGCCTTCGGGAGGCGCCATTGCGCCCTGAGTGCGGCAGATGGCCAGCAGGTGAGTGTTCGAACTCATCGCATGGGCCAGTACCGCACCCTCCCGCAGGCCCTTGCGGCCCTCGACCGAGCCGTCGTAGCACAACAGAATGGTCTTATACATGGGCTCCCCCGCGGCGGCTGCCGACGCCTGTGCCTAAGTCTATCGGGGAGCGATGGCCTTCAGATAGTTCACCCTTCCATCCGCACCCTCTTTTCGAAGGGCCACCGAATGCAGATCGAATTTCACGCCCGGAATGGCCTCCTGAACGATCGGGTTGCCGCCCCACCAGACAACGCGGCAGACACGATGCCTGATCCGCCAGCCTCCCGACGTTCGTGTCAGGGTATCGTCGTACCAGCCCGTACCCTCCCAGAAGTCCCCGCCCTCGATTCCTTTTCGAATCAGGCGCCAACTACCATAGGTGAATGCCTGCGCGGTATCACCAACCACATTGACCAGATGATTGCTCATCGCGTGTTGGGTGCTGTCGAACGGATCGTGAAAGACGGCAAAGTCCGATTTGAACTTCTGCAGCTCGCGCCAGTGCGCTGACGCGCTGAAGTCGGCCTCGACGTCGTTGGTGAAGATGCGGTCGAACAGATCCCACCGTTGGGTGTCGACTGCAAATCCGTACAGATTGATGATCCCGATGATCTGCTGGACATCTTGCTCTGGCATGCCGGTTTCCTCTTGTCGGGAATGTGGGTGTTGAGAGAACACCGTACGGGCCCCCGGATGGTTTCGCAATTGTATCGCCTCGACAGGCTCGACCCCATGCAGGGCAGAACAATGCGGTCAGCGCCTCAGCATCACGCGATGCTGTGACCGCCGTCGACGTTGAGACACGCACCCGTCGTAAACGAGGCCCCGTCGCCGACCAGGTAGAGCACCGCCTGTACGATCTCATCGGGCTCACCGGCCCGTCCGAGTGGCAACGTGCCGCGAGCGTGCTGCGAGAACTGCTCCGATCGTGACCAGTCTCTGGTAGCGTCGGTATGAAACGGTCCCGGCATCAAGGTATTGACGCGCACGCTCGGACCCAGTTCCTTCGCGAAAGTCTGTGTCAGGACATTCACGCCTGCTTTGGCCGCGGCATAGGGAGCGAATCCCGGTTGCGGTCGCAACGATCCGCTGGATGACACGTTGACGATGGCGCCACCGCCGGCGGCACGCATCTGTGCGCCGAAGAGGGCCGCCAATCGAAACGGTGCACGCAGATTGACCGCGATGATCTTATTGAAGAGCGCCTCGCTGGTCTCGAGCGACGACGGCGCCAGCGGTGACATGCCAACATTGTTGATGAGTATCCGGGCACTGCCCCAACGAGCGGTCACCTCATCGTGCAGTCGGTCGCAATCTTCCCAACGACCCGCATCGAATTCATGCGCCGAAGCCTGCGCCCCGCCGGCTATCAGCTCCGACGCCACTGCTTCACAGCCCGCCAGCTTGCGACTGGCGATCGCGACCGTGGCACCGGCGCGGGACAATCCGCGCGTGATCGCCAGACCCAGACCCCGGCTTCCACCGGTGATCACTGCTACCCGACCGGCCAGCGGCCTATCGTTCGTCGCAGTGGGTTCCTCGCAGTGGGTTCATCGCAGTGGGTTCATGATTTGGCAGCCAGCGCGCCCTCGACGCCTGCTATCTCCGACCGAAGCCACATCGTCTCGCTGAGGTTGGTACCGCCGCAATCCTGCAGCAGCCGTTGCAGGACATCGCGCTTTACCTTGATTGCATCGTGCTGAGCAGGCTCCGCGCCGAGTGCTATGTCGAGCAGATGCAATGCCTCGAGCGCGTGCCCCTGCTGCAGCTTCTCGGCGGCGCGTTGCGCCAGCCTCTGCGCGCCACCCGCCAGCTCCACCAGATCGGCATCGATGCTCGTGCGCGGCACACCGTAGAGCGACGTGGTCGAGTCATAGTGAAACCAGCTGGCGTATTCCTCCCAGATAGCCCGGACGTCCCAGGACACCTTGCCGTGATATTCGCCAATGCTCAGTTCCGGCGGCAATTGGATTTCGCGCATGAGCGTGTGCACGTCCTTGCCGGCATTCATGCCGGCAATGGTCGCCCGGTTCACATAGGAAACTGCGGCGTGCATCCGGTCGAGGTCGGCGCGAACCCGGCTGGCGCCACGGATGGGTTCGCCATGTCCGGTGATCAGTATCTCAGCGCCCAGTTGCCTGACCGTGTCGAGAGAATGCAGGTAGCGGGTCACCAGCCGCGGCTTGTCACCGCGCACCGTGCAGAGATTCGGCATCGCCAGGAAAACGGGACCGAACAGATTGCCCGTGAACGCAATCCGCTCCTTCGGCATCCACACCGTCATCGAATCCAGTGTCTCGCCGCCGGGCGTCGAGATGATTTCGAAGCGGCGTCCGCCGAGGTCGAATTCATAGCGTCGGTCGACGACGATATCGGGCACCACCCTGGGAGGCTTGGGCGCATTGGCGCTGCGCTTCATGGTCGTACCCCAGAGCTTGTAGGTACGACGCCCGAGAAAGGGGGCAAGCTCGTCAAAGTACTGCCAGGTAGCGACAAAACGTCGCTCGCCCACCACCTGGGTCTGCGGCTCGCGCATCAAGGGTACGCCACCGTAGTGGTCGGCGTGCGCCTGCGTCAGGACGATGTACCGAAGCGGACCGCTTCGGTGCGGCGCCAGCAGATTGCGCGTGCGCTCGGCATTGTCCATGAAGCCGGTGTTCACCATGACGTCGCCGTCGCCGGTGGTGATCAGATAGGCGTTCGAGATGTCCTTCGCCATGAAGACGAAATCGGTAACTGCCTCAGCCTGCTTCTGCTGATCGCCCGAGAGCACCAGACTGGCGAGAGGCGGCGCCTTTTGCGCCGCCTCTTCAACACTTTGCTGTGCTCCCTGCTGCGAGTTCATGCGCCGGCGCCTTCGAACTCGACCATGACCTTGGCGGATCCCGGTGTGCCCGCAACGCCCAGGGCGTCGATGACCTTGTCGAAGTGGAAGCGATGGCTGATGAGGCTGCCGACCTTGGCCCGAAGCCGCGGTAGCGCCGCGATGACTTCCGGCATCTCGGTCGGATAGCCGACCGCAGTAGTAATGGTCAACTCAGTGGTAAGCATCGCCCCGAGATCGAGCGTCACTGGCTTCATATAAGCGGCCGTGACGACCAGTCGTGACCGGTACTTCGCCATCTTGACCACGTCCATCAGAATGTTCGGCGCGCCCGCCGCATCGATATAGGCGTCGGTACCGACTGCCTCGCGGGTGAAGATCCGCGCTGATCCATGCAGTTCGAGCAGTCGCGCACGGACGTCTTCTTTGGCCGGATTGATCGTCGCGCGGGCGCCGAGTGCCTTCGCGCGCTCGAGCCGCTCCGGGGCCAGATCCAGCGCCACGATATCCTTGATGCCGCGGTCCGCGAGCCACAGCACCATGCCGAGACCGATCGGACCGCAACCGAAGACGACGACCTTGTCGCCGGGCTTCACTTCCGCCCGATTGACACCGTGCAGGGCAACCGCCAACGGTTCGGTGAGCGCCGCGATGTCGAACGGCACGTCGTCCGGAATCGGCAGCAGGCTGTCACCCACCCGCGCATCGCGCACCAGCAGGTGTTCGGTGAACGCACCTTCCGGACCGCCGCTGCCAATGTGGCTGGGTGTGTTCATCGGATTGATCACGACCCGCTGACCCACAAACGCATCCTTGACTGCCGAGCCGACGGCGATGACTTCGCCCGCGGCTTCATGCCCGATCGGCGTGACGCCCCCTTCCTTGCGATAGATGCCGCCGATCTTGATGTAGGTCAGGTCGCTCCCACACACACCGCAGGCTTTTACCTTGACGATGACGTCCGACTTCCCCGCTTCCGGCTGATGAGTAGGGTCCAGCCGCACATCGTTCACGCCGTGAATGTTCAGAACACGCATGTTTCTCTCCGTAACGACCCTATAATTGTATTAAGAATGCGCCATCGATCACCAGCGTATCACCGCTGTGGAACGACGAAGCATCGCTGGCCAAATAGGCAGCCACCGCTTCGAAATCCGACCCGTAGCCGGGCCTTGGTATCGGCGTCTGCGACGCAAAGTGCTTGTCGATGGGACTCCACTCGTCGCTCTCGCCGGTCATGCCCGTCTTGATATAGCCGGGCGCGATGGAGTTGGCGCGAATGCCGTACTTGCCGAATTCGACCGCCATCGAACGGATCATGGCTCCCATGCCCGCCTTGGCGGCGGCGTAGTGGCCTTTGCCGGCTAGTCCGTTGAACATCGAGAGGCTGCCGCAGAACACCAGCGAGCCGCCGGGCTCTCCGGCCTCGGCGCGTTTGACCATCAACCTTGCGCCCTCGCGCAGGGTGTAGAACGCGCCGTGCATGCTGACCGACAGGAAAGCGTGATAGTCGCTCGTCTGCAGATCGAATATCGAGTTCGAACTCGGCGGCGGCAGCCCGGCGTTGGCAAAGACGCAGTCCACCCGCCCGAATTCCTTCATCAGCGCATCGTATCCGGCGAGCACCTGCTCCTCGGACGACACATCGACCTGCCGCGCCTGAACACGCCCGCCGAAAGCTTCGAGCGCCTGCTTCGCGGACGCATTCTTCTCCAAGGACCGCCCCCAGATGACGACGCTGCCACCCTGCCGGGCGATGCCGCGGGCGAAGGCCAGACCCAAGCCGCTGTTGCCGCCCGTGATGACGGCAACCTTGCCGCTCAAGTCGAACAGGCCTTTTTCCATCCGCCCTCTCTCCCGGTGCAGGACGCGCACCCATGATCCGGCTAGTCTCCTGCCCCGCAGAATGGCTCACAACGAAGAACTGTATCGACGTCGGGCCGCAATGGTGACGCTGGGACGGTCGTCCAACGGAGCCGCTGCGCTGCAGGGGTGAAATTGGCTACAAACAGGTCAGCAACCCCCAAAAGCGACCCGAGCTAGATATTCTGGCCAGCCCTCGAAGGCAATTGGCATTGCCATGCGCGATGCCGCCCGCGAGACTACCATCCGGGCCTCGCTTAAACGCACAATAGGCAAGGCATGGGGCCCGACACTTTTACCAACGGACTATCGGCTCACCGCCGAAGACTGCAGGACATGACAATAAACCTGACACACCTACAGCGCCTCGAGGCAGAAAGCATTTACATCATGCGGGAAGTCGTCGCCGAGTGCGAAAAGCCCGTCATGCTCTATTCGGTCGGCAAGGACAGCTCGGTGATGCTGCACCTGGCGAAGAAGGCTTTCTATCCCGCACCGCCGCCCTTTCCGCTGATGCACGTGGACACGACGTGGAAGTTCAAGGCGATGTACGAGTTCCGCAACCGCATGGCCAAAGAAGTCGGCATGGAGCTCATCGTGCACATCAACCAGGAAGGCCTGGCGCAGGGTGTCGGTCCCTTCACGCATGGTTCCGCTGTGCACACCGACGTCATGAAAACCCAGGGTCTGAAACAGGCTCTGGACAAGTACAAATTCGATGCCGCCTTCGGCGGTGCGCGACGTGACGAAGAAAAGAGCCGAGCGAAGGAGCGAATTTTCTCGTTCCGCTCGGCGCAGCACCGCTGGGACCCGAAGAATCAGCGCGCGGAGCTCTGGAATCTCTATAACACCCGCAAGCACAAGGGCGAGAGCATCCGGGTGTTCCCGATATCGAACTGGACCGAGCTCGATATCTGGCAGTACATACACCTCGAGAACATTCCAATCGTGCCGCTCTACTTTTCCGACAAGCGGCCTGTTGTCGAGCGCGACGGCTCATTGATCATGGTCGACGATGAGCGCATGCCGCTCAAACCCGGCGAGAAGCCGCAGATGCGCAGCGTGCGTTTCCGCACCCTGGGCTGCTATCCGCTGACGGGCGCCGTCGAGAGCGAGGCGAACACGTTGCCGCAGATCATCCAGGAGATGCTGTTGACCACCAGTTCGGAGCGCCAGGGACGCGCGATCGACCACGATGCGGCCGCATCGATGGAGAAGAAGAAGCAGGAGGGGTATTTCTAAATGGCGCACCAATCGGACCTGATTGCCAGCGATATCGACGCTTACCTGACATCGCACCAGTACAAGAGTCTGCTGCGTTTCATCACCTGCGGATCGGTCGACGACGGCAAATCGACACTCATCGGACGCCTGCTGTACGAGTCGAAGATGATCTTCGAGGACCAGCTCAGCGCGCTGGAGGCGGACTCCAAGAAGGTGGGCACGCGCGGCGGCGAACTCGACTTCGCGCTGCTGGTGGACGGCCTTGCCGCGGAACGCGAGCAGGGCATCACGATCGACGTGGCCTATCGCTTCTTCTCCACCGATCGTCGCAAATTCATCGTCGCCGATACACCGGGCCACGAGCAGTACACCCGCAACATGGTGACCGGTGCCTCAACCGCCGATGCAGCGGTCATGATGATCGATGCCCGCAAAGGGGTGCTCACCCAGACACGCCGCCACAGCTATCTGGTATCGCTGATCGGCATCAAACACATCATTCTCGCCATCAACAAGATGGATCTGGTGGAATACAGCCAGGAGCGCTTCGACGCGATCGAGCGTGATTACCGCGCCTTCGCCGCCAGGATCGGTCTGAACCAGATCACCGCGATTCCCGTCTCGGCGGTCTACGGCGACAACATCCTGCAACACGGCGACAACATGCCCTGGTACAAGGGCCCGACGCTGATGAGTCACCTCGAGACGCTGGAAATCGACCGGACCGACGTGATGCCGTTCCGGATGCCGGTGCAGTGGGTCAACCGCCCCAACCTGAATTTCCGGGGCTTCGCCGGACTGATCGTCAGCGGCAAGGTCACGAAGGGCGAACGGATCCGCTCGCTTCCGTCGGGTAAGGAGAGCAACGTCGCCAGCATCGTCACCGGCGACGGTGAGATCGATGAGGCCGTCGCCGGCCAGTGCGTAACCCTGACGCTCGCGGATGAGGTCGATGCGAGCCGTGGCGATGTGATCTCGGTCGCCAACGATCCCCCGCAGTCAGCTTCCGCGTTCGAGGCCACGCTGGTGGCGCTCAACGATGCGCCGATCCTGCCGGGCCGTTCCTACCTGTTGAAGCTTGCCACCAAGGTCGTATCGGCAACGGTCAATCCGATCAAGTACAAGGTCAACGTCAACACGCTCGAACAGCTTGCTGCCGAGAAGCTCGAACTCAACGACATCGGCATCGTCGAGCTCGAACTCGACCAACCGCTCGTATTCGAGCCCTATGAGAAGAACCACGACCTCGGTTCGTTCATTCTCATGGATCGGATGTCGAACAACACTGTCGGCGCGGGCACACTGCATTTCGCACTGCGCCGTTCGCAGAACGTGCAGTGGCAGTTCACCGACGTCAACAAGAAGGCGCGGGCGCAGCTGAATCGTCAGCAGCCCTGCTGCGTCTGGCTGACTGGTTTCTCCGGCGCCGGCAAGAGCACCATCGCCAATCTGGTGGAAAAGAAGCTGTTCTCGATCGGGCGTAACACCTATCTGCTCGACGGCGACAACGTACGCCACGGCCTCAACAAGGATCTTGGCTTCACCGAGCAGGACCGCGTCGAGAACATCCGCCGCGTGGCGGAGGTGAGCAAGCTGATGGTCGACGCCGGTCTGATCGTACTGGTGTCGTTCATCTCCCCGTTCCGCGCCGAGCGTAATGGCGCGCGGGCATTGTTTGGAGAAGGTGAATTCCTGGAGACCTTCGTCGACACCCCGTTGGCTAACGCAGAGGCCCGCGACGTCAAGGGTCTCTACAAGAAGGCGCGTGCCGGCGAGCTCAAGAACTTTACCGGCATCGACTCACCCTACGAGCCGCCCGAGGCGCCGGAGATCCGCATCGACACCACCAAACTGTCGCCCGAGCAGGCTGCGGATCTGATCGTGTCGACCTTGCGGACGCGGGGCATCATTCCGCAGGAGTGATCCCCTGGCGGGTGCCCCGTGGCGGCGACGCCAGGGGCACTCTGCCAAGGACTCGTCGCGTCAGTCGAACGACACCGCAATCTTGCCGAAATGGCTGCCGCCTTTCAGTTGTTGCAGCGCCTGCGGCAATTGTTCGAAGCCGTAGGTGGCACCGATGATGGGTCGCTGCCGGTGAAAGGCAACCGCCCGAAACAGATCCTCGAGATCGTCACGCGGACCGACGCGGATCGGTGTGATATCGACACTGGATGTCTGCATCGATGCGGCTGATTGGGCCCACCCCGTGAGGAGACCTACGAGTGCCAGTCGACCACCGGCCCGGGTCGACGCCAGCGATTGCTCGATCGTTTGCGCACCACCGACCTCTACCGTGAGATCGACACCCTGCCCGTCGGTCAGACGACGTACGCTCTTGTGCCAGTCCGGATCGGTGCGATAGTTGATCGTCTCGTCCGCACCCAGGCTCTTCAGACGCGCGCAGCGTTCGTCGCTGGAAGAGGTCATGATCACTCTCGCGCCGAACAGTTTGGCGAACTGCAGCGCGAAGACCGACACGCCCCCGGCACCCTGCAGCAGTACTGTCATGCCCGGCAGTAATGGCGCCTCTCCACACAGCGAGTGCCAGGCCGTCACTCCCGCGCACGGATACGCTGCGCCTTCCTCGAAATTCAGATGCGCCGGAAGGATCACGCCTTCGCTATTGTGAGCGACGATCTGCTGGCGCATGACGCCCTGGGTCAACGGGCTGCCACGCCCTGATCCGCCCCCGCCGCGCGGCATTCGGAACGCACCGCCGATCCACTGACCAGCGTCGTATGTCAATGCGATCCGATCGCCCACTTTGAAGCGCCGGACATCCGGAGCGACTTCCACGATCTCGCCAGCGCCGTCGCAGATCGGAATCATGCCCTCGGGTCCCGGGACGCCGAACTTGCCGCTGAGCATCAGCAGGTCTCGGTAATTCAGCGTCGCTGCGCGCATATCGACCCGGATCTGCCCGGGACCCAGAGGACCGGGCGCGGGCGCGTCCTCGATTTTCAGCGCCTCGAGGGGAGTCGGTGCGTACGCACGGTAGATTCTCATAGCGGGTCCTGCCTCAAAGAGGTGATTGCGCCATCATGCGCGCGCGCAGCGCCGCATCCATCGGCGTCAGGCTCGCCTCGCAGGCAACACCCCAACTGTTGAACGCCATCGCCAGCACTTCGTAGCAACCGACGCAGAAGATCAGATCGATCATCTGCTGCGGACTGAAGATCGCAGACAGCCGTGCCCAGGTGGCGGTTTGGATGCAGGCTTTGCTGAAGAGTTCATCGACGGCGCGGATCAGGTCGGCGTCGACCGGATCCCATCCTGGCGCGCCGGGCCCAAGCGTAATGCGTTCGATGTCCTGGTCCATCAGACCCGCGCGCGTACCGATGATCACGTGCTGCAGCCATTCGTATTCGGCTTTGCGCAGCCAGCCGATGCGCAATATCAGCATCTCGCGCACGCGCGCCGACAGCGTGCTTCCCGCCGACACATGCAGATTGAACGTCAAGAACGCCTTGGCCAGCGCCGGATGATTGAGCATCGTCCCGAGCCCATTGGCGCCGTTGGCAACCTCGCCCGGCCATTTGGAGCGCACGTAGTCGCGACTGCTCGGAAACGCGCTGACGGCATCCAGTACGGCGCCGTGCCACTGGTCGGGCAGTACCGGCGGCAGGCGCGCGGCTTCTTCGTTCGACATGCATTTTCCCCAGTCGGTGAGCTCAAGCTCACCAGGTCGTTTTGATATCCGCGATACGCGCCGTGCACGCTTCGAGTCCGCCGGCCAGCGTAATCAGCACCTGTGCGCGCTTTACTAGCAGATGCGGATCAGCTTCGTCGCTGAAGCCCATGCCCCCGTGTATCTGGATGTTCTTACCACTGTTATCCACGGCCGAAGTGCCGGCGACCAGCAGCGCGCTCTCCACCTGCAGTGCCGCATCCTCGCGACCTTCGTCGACGGCTACCGCTGCAAAGCTGGTCTGATCGCGCGCGCAGCGTGCCGCAATGGCCATGTTCGCGCAGTGATGTTTGATTGCCTGAAAGGTTCCGATGGGGCGACCGAATTGCTCGCGCTGCAACGCGTAGGACACCGCCATCTCGGTCGCCGCCTGTGCCAGACCGGCGAGTGCCGCGGCGTCCAGCAGGCGCAGGCGCAGCAATCGGCTAGCGTCCGCGCGCCCCACCTGTTTGCCGAGCTTCTCCGGCCGGCGCAGATTCGCGCACCAGAGATGGGAATCCACGTCGTGGGAGCCGGCGACATCCAGCTGATAGAGACCTGCCTGAGCGGGTTCCCGGATGAGAACGAACGCTGGCGCCTCATCGTCGACGACAATGACGCGATCACCGCGTCGATAGCCCGCGGCAATGCGCTGGCCGCGTGCGGGCATCGCGCTGGCGTCTGCGACGTGCGCTGCGCCCATGGTCGCCAGCACGGCCGGCGCGACGGCGCCGCGACCCAGGGCGACGGCAATCAGCGCCTCCTCGACCGCGCCGAGACCGCTGCCGCCGGCGTCCTCGCTGGCGGTGATGTTAAAAAGGCCGATGTCGTCGAGACTGGACCAGGTATCCGCACTCTCGAAGGTGGAAGCGTGCAGCCGGCTGATTGGCAGCAGTTCACTCAGGGACTCCTCGATCGTA
>DATBAM010000079.1:0-19052 GCA_036271535.1 Steroidobacteraceae bacterium
CACGACGGCACTCCTATCTGGCTGATGTCAGCTCACGCAGGAAGCCGAGGGTGTCCCCGATCATCTGTGTGAAGCCGCTTTGCAGGGTCGACAGCCCGAAGAACACCACCACCAGGCCGAAGATCATCGTGATCGGAAAGCCGACCGAGAACATGTTCATGCTGGGCGCAGCACGGCTGATGGCACCGAACGCGAGGTTGATCACCATCATCGCAGTGATGCCCGGCAACGCCACACGCAGCGCACCGGAAAACAACTCGTCGCCCCATGCGGACAGCGCATGCAGCGCATCCATCGAAAATCCAGCGGGCCCCACCGGCAGCCCCTTGAAGCTGCTGACGAGCGTGTCGATCAGAGCCAGGTGCCCGTCGAGCGCCAGGAACGTCAGCGATCCCAGCATCGTGTACAGCTGGCCGAGGGCCGGTGTCTCGGCGTTGGTCGTCGGGTCGATCGTGGCCGCGAGCCCCATTCCCATGCCGTTGGCGATCATCTGGCCGCCGAAGTTGATGGCCTCGAAGATCATCTGAACGATGAATCCGAGCGCGGCCCCGATGACGAGCTGCTGCACCGTCGTGACGACGCCGTCACCGGAGAGGACCGTCAGTCCCTGCGGCCGGGGGATCAACGGCAGCACCACGAAGGTCAGCAGGATCGCGAGCACGATACGGATGCGCGGCGGCACGTAGTTGGCGCTGAACAGTGGCGCGGTCATCAGGCAGGCGCCGATACGCAGAAACGGGAAGAATGCCGCGCCCAGCCAGCCTTCGATCTGCTCATAGGTGATGGTCGTGACAGTCATCGGTCTGGCGGCTTTGCGAACGGGTCAACCTACCAGGGATGGAATGCTTTCGATGAGGGTACGGGTGTAGTTCACCAGCTCCTTGAGCATCCAGGGACCGGCGATCACCATCGCTGCGGAAATTGCCAGCGCCTTCGGAATGAAAGACAAGGTCATCTCGTTGATCTGAGTCGCCGCCTGGAAGACGCCGATCAGCAGACCGACCAGCAGCGCGACGACCAGCATCGGTGCGGCCAGCATCAGGGTCAGCTCCAGAGCACGTTCGGCGATCGTCATCACGGTTTCGGGTGTCATCGCGTATATCGACCTCAGTGGTAGAAGCTGGACGCCAGCGAACCCATCACCAGGGTCCAGCCGTCGACCAGTACGAACAGCATCAGCTTGAATGGCAGGGATATCAGCGTCGGCGACAGCATCATCATGCCCATCGACATCAGCACACTCGCGACCACCAGATCGATGATCACGAATGGAATGAACAGCAGAAAGCCGATCTGAAAGGCAGTCTTCAGTTCACTGGTGATGAAGGCCGGCGCGAGCACGGTCAGCGGTACGTCCTTCGCAGTGGCATAACCCTTGCCGCCCGACATGCGAACGAACGCGGCGATATCACCCTCGCGTGTCTGTCCCAGCATGAACTGCTTCAACGGCTCGATACCTCGATCGAGCGCGACGGTCGTCTCGATGGTACCGGCCATGTAGGGATCGACGGCATCGACGCGGATCTTGTCGATCACGGGCGCCATCACGAACAGCGTCAGGAAGACCGCCAGGCCCAGCAACACCTGGTTCGGCGGCGACTGGCCCGCGCCGATGGCCTGGCGCAGGATCGACAGCACGATGATGATGCGTGTGAACGACGTCATCATCAGCAGGAATGCCGGCAGTATCGTCACTGCCGTCATCAACGCCAGCAGCTGGATGGTCAACGTATAGGTCTGGCCGCCGGCGCCATTACCAGCGACGTTCAGCACCGGGATGCCCGGCGATCCTGTCGAGGCAACCGAGGCCGCCGCAGCGGCGTGCGCAGCGAATGGCAGCAGGAACGGCAGCAATGCGATCGCCAGCGCCATCAGACGGCGCAGGCGAGGACCCGTGCGGGCGGACGTCAGATGGCGCGTCACTTGCCCAGGCTCTTCATCAGAATCGATCTGAAGGTAGGACGGTCGAGCGCACCGCCCGCGGGCGGCTGCACGTCAGCGCCTGCCGTGGGCGCCGGTGTCGCCGATGCCGGATCGTCGAATACATGCAGCGTGCGCACTTGCCCCGGCGCGACACCGAGCAGCAACTGTTGCTGCCCGACCCTGATCAGTACCGCGCGCTCGCGCGGACCGACGGGCAACTGTCCAAGCACCGCAAGCCCGCCTGTCGTGCCGCCGCCGAAGCCGCGCATCCGGCGCGCCATGCGGCCGGCCACGATGACTGCGCCGATGACGACCAGCAGCGCCACCGTGACCCGTACTGCACCCGTCCCGGCATGCGCAGGCGCCAGCTGTTCGGGTGCTGCGAAGGGTGCAGCTGCGATCGGCCCGCCCGTCGCTAACGCGGGTTGCGCAGAAACCTCGGCCGCGCCAGCCAACGCGGACGTCAGCAGCCAGATGGTCGCGCACAGGCCAGCGCACGCTTGTGCGAGGCGGCGAAAAACCTGTGGCGGCGGTTTCGAATTGATCGATGACACGCGCGCATAGGAGCAATGGCTGTGCCAGGGAGGTGGTGACCGCGCTAAGTCGTTCTCGCGACTTGGTTTACCGGAAAAAGACGACTGTGAACCGGTTCACATCGCGGGGCTGCGTCGGGAATTTGGCGCGGAAGAATCGGGCCTGCCAAACGCATGGTCGGCCTGCCGGGAGTCCAGCGCCATGACCTTGTAGCTATGATAAGCATCATCAAGCGGCAGTTGAATCAGATCCGGGGGCCATTGCAGTGAAAGTTCCTGCGAATTTCGTCTTCCTCCACGGTGGTGGTCAGGGGAGCTGGGTGTGGGAGGAGACGATTCAGGCGCTCAATCGCCAGGCCGGAAGCGGATCGTATCAAGCGTTGTTGCTTGATATTCCGGGGTGCGGTCGCAAACGGGATCGGGTCACCGGCGATCTCGGTGTCCAACAGGTGGTGGCCGAACTGGTCGATGAGATCGAGCGGTCGGGGCTTCGGGATATCGTGCTCGTCGGTCATTCGCAGGCCGGAACTGTACTTCCCTTGCTGATCGAAGCGCGTCCGGCACTTTTTCGTCGCTCGGTGTTCGTCAGCTGCCTGGCACCGTTGGCGGGACAGACCGGGCTCGAATGGATAGCAGCGATGCCTGCTGCTGATTCGGCTCTCACGACCCTGACATCGCCGACGGACGCGCCAGGTCGCTATCAGGCGATGTTCTGCAACGATATGTCGCCTGCAGAAACGCAGATCTTTCTCGATAAGCTGCAGAAAGACGCCTGGCCTGCGTCCTTCTACCAGACATCTCCCTGGCGTTACGACCATCTGGGCGTGGCCCCCGCCAGCTATGTGCTGTGTCTGCGCGATGCCACGCTCCCGCCTTCCTGGCAGGAGACTTTCGCCGAGCGATTCAAGGCTCGGCGCGTCGTGCGCATCGATGCGGGACATCAGGTGATGAATACGCGTCCGCATGCGCTGGCGGAGATGCTGCGAATCGAGGCAGGACTTGCGTAGGACTGCTTGTTCGAGCGTCGATATCGCAGGCCCGCATTCGTCATACCTTTAGCAACAATCGGCTGATGCGGCCGAAGGAGATGGCATGGCGAAATTCATAACGATCGGATATGGCGATCGCGACGGCTACGAACGCACTGACGCCGCTGTTCGCGACGCAGCACACGCTCATGACGCGCGGTTGCGCGCGGTCGGGACGCTGATGGGAGTGGCGGGGACTGCGGTTCAAGTCCGCAATACCGATGCAAAGCGAGTCGAGACGACGCCCGGTCCTTTCATGACGGCCGCGCTCCCCGTCGCCGGTTTCGCAGTGATCGAGGCCCCGAACTTAGCGGCCGCCGTGGAGTTGGTATCCAAGGCTCCGTGTGCCGTGGCCCACGGCGTGGTTGAGGTCTGGCCGCTCCAGATGCCCGAATAGGCCAGGCAGCAGGTCAGCCGAGGGCTGCCTGCAATGTTTCGATCTCGGTCTGTGATTCGAGCATGATCCGCACCAGCGCGGAGTCGCTCAGGCCCAGCGACGCCGCAGCCGGTAACTCGGCCAGTGCTTTGTCGTCCGAAGAGCCGCTGGTCAGCTGTTCAGCCAGCGCAACAGCCATGATCAACAGATCCTGCAGATCGGCCTCTTCACCCTCTTCGTGAGTCCGCTCGAGATCGAGCTGGCCGCCGACGGCCTGGGAGATGGCCTCGGGAAGTTTCCAGTTTTCGACTACTGCGGTGCCGATGCCGGGGTACCAGTCGCGCAATATGGGATCGTCGACCTGCATTGCGCCGTCGCGCGGCGAGCGGGCGATGATGTAGATCTTGCCCACGTTGTGCAGCAATCCCGCCAGCAGCGCCTCGTCTGGGCGGATGCTGCGGGCTTCTTTGGCCATGGCATGCGCGAGCGCGGCCACGCGAACGCCATCGCGCCAGCAGGCTTCGAGCTGCAGTCGGATGTGGGCCAGCTCCGGCGCGCGGCGCAGCTGCGCATTGGCATAGGCCAGCGCGGCAGCGCGAATGTTGTCGTGTCCGATGCGCATGACCGCGACCTTAACGTCGGTCACCGAGGCGCCACCACGATGCAGCAGCACGGAATTGGCCATCGTCAGGATGCGGCCGGCCAGACCCGCATCGGATCCCACCAGTCGCGCGATACGCTCGTTGGTAACAGACTCGTCGCTCAGGATCTGCTGCGTGCGCGCGGCAACGTCCGGGAACGAGGGCAGATCGACGCGGCCACTCGACAGCTCCCGCGCAAGCGAGCTCAGGAACTGGAACGGTGTCTCTTTCTGACTCGGAGAGGCCTCGGCGGAAGACATTTGCGCTGGTGTCCTTGTTTGCTGCTTTGCTACTTCAACTTTCTGATACGTTCGGCGGGACTGATAACGTCCGTCAAACGGATACCGAACTTTTCGTTCACGACGACGACCTCGCCGTGCGCGATCAGCGTCCCGTTCACGAACACGTCCAGCGCTTCGCCGGTGCCGCGATCCAGTTCCACCACTGAGCCCTGATTGAGCTGCAGCAGGTTGCGGATGCTGATTCGGCTGCGACCGACCTCGATCGACAGTGTGACTGGAATATCCAGTACGACGTCGAGATTCAGGTCACGGTTCGCCGCGGGATCGACCGTATCGGCCTTAAGATTTCCCAGTTCCGCCGGCTGCGCCTCAGCTGTATTCATTACTGTACTCATGGCTTCCTGCTGCTCACAACATTACCCTCTCGCCGATCTCGACATTACTTAATACACCCGACTTGTTCCGTGACACGCGTTGCGTGACCTTGATCGCCTGCTGACCGCGTGACGCACCGTAGCTGCCTCGCACGACGGCGATGCCTTCGGCAAGAAGCGTCAGTTGACCATCGAAGTCGCAAGGAATGATGTCGCCCGGCTTCAGGTCGACCAGATTGCCCACCGTCAGGTTTGCGCGTCCGAGCACCGACACGACCTCGATCTCTGCGTCTTCAATTTCTTCCCGCAATGTTCGCGAGAAGCTCTCGTCCCGATCCATGCGGTCGGCCTGCATGCCGGAATCGAGCACTTCGCGCAGCGGCTCGAGCATCTAGTACGGCATCGTCACGTGCAGATCGCCACCGACACCGTCCAGATCGATCTTGAAACAATTGACCACCACCAGTTCGGACGGACTGACGATGTTCGCGAACTGCGGGTTGACCTCGGAGCTCAAATATTCGCCGTTGATCTTGGTGATCAGGCTCCATGCGTCGCCCAGGGCTTCGAAGACCTGCTTCACGACCATCTGGATGATGCGCCCTTCGGTCGGCGTGAATTCGCGGCCCTCGATCTTCGAGTGCCGGCCAGTGCCGCCAAAAAACGAATCGACGATCGAAAAGACCAGCGTGGCGTCAAGCACTACCAGGCCCGTGCCGCGCAACGGACTGTATCGCACCAGATTCAGACTGGAAGGCACCGGCAGGTTCTGCGTGTATTCGCTGAACTTCATCACGGACACGGGGGCGGCGGTGACGCCCGGCGTACGACGCAGCATGTTGAACATGCTCAGGCGAAACAGCCTCGCGAAGCGGTCGTTCAGCATCTCCAGCGTCGGCATACGGACGCGCACCATCCGCGTCTGCGTAGTCAGGTCGTAGTGCCGAACCGCATCCGGCGCGGCCGGCCCGGTGTCGGTCTCGGTCGCCACCGCACCATTGTCGACGCCTTTCAGCAGGGCATCGATCTCATCCTGATTGAGTACTTCCTCGCCCATCTGTCGCGCCGGCGCTCTACTGAATCACGAAGCTGGTGAAATACACCGCTTCGACCTGTTTGCCCTTCGCGCCTTCCTCGTTGAGCACCTTGCGCACGATATCGAGGGTTTCGCCACGCAGCTTTTCCTTGCCTTCCTGACTCATCAAAGAAGCGTTGTCCTGGGCCGAGAACAGCATCACCAGGTCGTTACGAACGGCCGGCTCGTCTTCCTTCAGCGTGGTGAGAATGGCCTGATCGCGCGACATCGCCTCGACAGTGACTTGCAAATAGCGCGCGCTGCCTTCGCCGCCGAAGTTCACCACGAAGGCCGGATCGAATTTGTAGAACAGCGGTGGTCCCTTCTTACCGCCCTTGTCGGCCTTGTCATCTTTGTCCGCCTTGTCGGCCGCGGTCGTCTCGGCAGCTGCGCCAGCCTTCGGCTTGAACGCGAAAAAGGCGCCAGCGCCTCCGCCGCCCAGTACCACCACCGCCGCAATGATGATCAGCGGCAGCTTGCTCTTCTTGGCGCCACCGTCGCCTTCCTTTGCGGCTTCTGCCGGTTCTTTCTTTGCAGCTTGTGCGGACATGATTGAGTGCTCTCGACTAAGTTGGGTTCAAATGCTGTACGGACACTGGATAGCAAGGCTCGTGCCATCCAATGATTGTGCCGTGTGACGGAAAGCTGTCGTATCCATGGTGCACGTTCAGGCGTACTCGTCGATCAGACCCGGCAGACGGATCGACGAAACTGCGACCGGGTCGACACTGTGCACCGCGGAAATGGCACCACGGGATGCACTGGGTGTGTATTGCGGCGTCGAGCGGTTTTCCTGCTGCACCGAGGTTTGCCCCAGCGTCAGGCCACCGCTCGCCATCAACTGGCGCAGTGCCGGCATGCTTTGTTCCAGCGCGCTGCGTGTATCGGGATGCTGCGCCGAAAAACTGACGTTCACCTGGGACTGCTGCACGTCGATGTGCACTTCGAGCGGGCCCAGATGTTCCGGCGACAGCTTGAGCGTTGCGCTCTGCACGCGCTCGTTGATCATCCACTTGACCTGACTCGCGACGTCGCCGGACCAGTTGCGGTCGGATACCGGCGTGCTGATCGAACGCTCCATTGTCGCCTGCGGCGCGGCCTGCGCCAGGTGGCTGACGAGGCCAGGCAGGTTGTTCGTCATCGCGCTGGCGTCGCTCGAGGTCGACGCCGTCGCACTGGCGGCTCGGTCGTGACCATCGGCCGCGCCGGTACCGTCATCCGTGCCAGTGCCCGAAGCGTCGCTGGCGGCGAGAGCATTGAGCGTCATCAGAATCGACTGGTCTGTCTGAGCAGACGGGCCGGATCCCGACCCTGCCGTGCTCACCGACGAGGCGCTGACACTGCTATCGCTGGCAGCAGACGCGGGCAGTGGGGCCTGCGTCGACGGATTGAGAGCCAGCGCACCGGCCAACGCGGCGGCCGCATCGGCAGCGGCGTTAACGCCGTCGACCTGGCCGGTTGCGTTCGAGCTGTCCTTGTCGTGGCCGTTCTGCGTGTCGTCCGATTGCTGCCCTGATCCAGCCTGACTGCCGCCACCCTGCACGGCAGCACCTGCCAGCAGCAGCGCAAGTGCGCCGGCGGCAGCAGATGAGGCATCGGAGGGGGCCGCTGCGGCCGTCTTGGTCGTACGCGGTGCGGCAGGTAGATCGGCGGCGCCGTCATCGCCGGTTTTCAGCTGCGAATCGATGCTGGCGCTGTCGGCTTCCGTTGCCTCGGCGTCCAGGACATCCTGGACCGCATTGCCGGCGCTTTGCTGCGCCTGTTGCGCCTGCTGGTTCGCTCCCGCCTGTCCGCTCTGCTGACCCGAGCTCTGCTGACTTGGGCGTGCCTGTGTCTGCTGCCCCTGAGTTTGATTGGTCTGCGTCTGTTGCGACTGCGCCGACTGCGACTGGCTGCTCTGACGTGCCGGTGCGGCCTGCGGGGCACCGCCGCTGCTCGACGCATTCTTCTGCGCTGATGCAGCGCGAGTGCCGCCCGCGTTCTGCGAGGAAGCGCTGCCCTGGCCGCCGGCATTGCCGGAACGCGAGCCCGTGGAATTGACACTGGCGGCATTCAACGCCGACGAGAAGTTGTGGTTGGTGGCCGCGCTTGCTTCAGCGCGAGCGGCAGTGCTGTCTGCCCTGGCCGCATTGCTGCCGGAAGTACTGCTCACGGATACTTTGCTGGACATCGCTAGACTCCGTTTCCGCGTCGCTGTGCCCGGTCGTCGCTTTCCTTCTGCAGCAGGCGATCCTCGATTTTCTGATCCTCGAGCCGGGCGTTCTCGATGACCTTGCTCACGGCGTTGCGGCGTGCGGCGGCTTCGAGCCACTCCACACGCGCACGCGCACATTCGGACTCGATCTGACTGATGACGACATCCTGTTGTCTCACGGCCTCGTTCAGCCGGGCCAGGAAAGTCTGATAGTCGCGCAGCCCCACCATGTCGATACCGGCAGCGGCGCGCTGCTGGAACATGCTCTGATACTCGACTACGTATCGCTTGAGTTCCGCACTGCGCTTGTTCGCCTCGTCCAGACGTTGCTGGATGCCGGCGACACGGCCCGCGCATTCGCGTTCCTCTTCGACGGCCATTTCCCCGACCGGCTCAAGTCGTTTCGATCGCTTCATTCAGGTCTCACTTGGGCTTCGCGCCTTCGGGCGCCTCGGTCATGGTGCTGGCGAGTTGGGTCACGCTCGTCTGCAGGGTCACGCGTTCGCGCATACCCTGCCTGACAAACTTCTCGATCTGCGGCCAGCGTGCGATCGCCGCGTCGATCCGCGGGTCGCTGCCGCGCTGGTAGGCGCCCATGGAGATCAGATCCCGATTCTGTTCATAGGAAGAGGTGAACTGCTTGAGGCGGCGCACCAGTTCCATCTGCGCTTCGGGAACAATGTCATGCATGCAACGGCTGACGGACGCTTCCACGTCGATTGCGGGGTAACGGCCGGCGTCGGCAATGCGGCGTGCCAGGACGATGTGGCCATCCAATATGGCCCGCGCGGCATCGACGATTGGATCATTCTGGTCATCTCCCTCTGCCAGCACCGTGTAGAACGCTGTAATCGACCCCTCGCCGCTGCTGCCGTTGCCGGCGCGCTCGACCAGCTGAGGAAGCCGCGCGAATACCGAAGGCGGATAGCCCTTGGTGGCCGGCGGCTCGCCGATGGCCAGTGCGATTTCGCGCTGCGCCTGTGCAAAGCGGGTCAGCGAATCCATGATCAGCAGGACATTCTTGCCCTGATCGCGAAAATATTCTGCGATCGCGGTCGCGAGCCACGCACCGTGCAAGCGCATCAGCGGCGGATAATCGGCCGGCGAGACGATCACGACTGACCGCGCGAGGCCCTCGGCTCCCAGGATGCGGTCGACGAATTCCTTTACTTCGCGGCCTCGCTCGCCGATGAGCCCGACCACGATCACGTCTGCGGCGGTGTAGCGCGCCATCATGCCCAGCAGCACGCTCTTGCCGACGCCACTGCCGGCGAACAGGCCGACACGCTGGCCCCGGCCTATCGTCAGCAGCCCGTTGATGGCCCGCACGCCGACATCGAGCGGCTGCGTCACGGGCGTGCGCATCAGCGGATTGATCGGCACGCCGGTCAGGCGCACGCTGGTTTCGGTCTCGACCGGTCCCTGACCGTCGAGCGGCTCGCCGGCGCCGTCGATCACCCGACCGAGCAGTTTGGGTCCGACTTTGACCGTCCCGGCATTGGGTCGCGGGAGCACGCGGGCGTTGGGCTTCAGCCCGTGCACGTCGCCGGTCGGCATCAGGAACAGGCGATCGCTCGCGAAGCCGACCACTTCGGCCTCGATGCGATTGTTATCGGAGCTGACGATCTCGCAGCGATCACCGAGCGCTGCCTGACAGCCGGCGGCCTCGAGGGTAAGCCCCACCATCCGGGTCAGCCGGCCGGCCACCACCGGCGGCGGGACCGAGGCCAGGCGCTCCTGGTAACGGGCCAGGTTATGAACCCAGCGCTGCGATGCGAGTGTATAGGTAGGATTCATCCCTGCTGCCTCGCAGCCGTGCTGCGATCTTCGCCGAGCACGGCGGCGATGGCGGCACCGATGCGCTGCTCGAGCTGTGCATCGATGGTCGAATCCTCGGAAGTTACGCGACAGCCTCCCTGCGCCATGATCGGATCCTCCATGATCGACCAGGCCCGCTCGCTGGTAGCTTCCGCCAGACGGGAGCGCACCAGTCGCGCATCCTCCGGATGCAGGTGAACGCGCACATCGCGCGCGGTCATCGGTAGTAGCAACACGGTCTCGCGGATCACCGCGATGATCTGGTCAGGACTGGCTTTCAGTTCGCGACGGACGACGTGACGGGCAATTGCGCCAGCCAGCTCGGCCAGCTGACGCTGCACCTGGACGTCGAGATCAGCCAGTGGTTTGGCCATGAAGTCGAGGATCGATGCGAGCTGGCGCGTACGCCGCTCGATCTCGGCCAGCCCCGCCTCTTCCTGCTTGTGCGCCGCCGCCAGTCCCGCCTGATGACCCTCGGCAAAACCCTTGTCCCAGGCCTCGCGCCGGATACCTTGCAGTTCCTCGGGATTGTGCAGGCCCACGCCGACCTTGCCCTCGACCGATGGCAGGGCCCAGGGTTTCGCCACCGTTCCGCGTTCAAACATATTCGTCGCCGCCACTCTTGCTCCCCAGTTGCAGACGACCGTCGTCCGACATCTTGCGGGCGGTCACCAGAATTTCCTTCTGCGCCGCCTCGACATCCGAGAGTTTCACCGGTCCCTTTGCTTCGAGATCGTCCTTCATCATCTGCGCCGCTCGCTCCGACATATTCTTGAAGAACTTGTCCTTGAGCTTCTCGTCAGCGGCCTTGAGCGCGATGATCAGCTTGTCTCCCGGGACCTCGCGCAGCAGCTCCTGCATGCCCCGATCGTCCACTTCGATCAGATCGTCGAACACGAACATCAGATCCTGCAGTTTGGTGCTCAGCGGCTCGTCGACCTTGGCGATCTGTCCGAGGATCAGACCTTCCTGCGCCGTGCCTACCAGGTTGAGGATGCCGGCCGCCACCTTCGGTCCACCGAACCCGGCCTCTTTTTTGGCGCCTCCACCGGCAGCAAAGGTGCGCTCCAGCACTTCGTCGAGTTCGTTCAGTGCGCTCGGGTGAATGCTCTCGAGCATCGCGATGCGCATCATCACGTCGCCCCGCGTGTTCTCCGGCAGCTGCGTGAGCACGCTGGCGGCCTGGTCGGATTCGAGATAGGACAGCACGATCGCGACGATCTGCGGATGTTCCATGCGCAGCATGTCGGCCACCGCACGCGCGTCCATGGCCTTGAGAGATTCCAGACCACGGCCGCTGCGCCCGCGCATGATGCGGTCGACGACGCTGGAGGCTTTGTCTTCGCCGAGCGCGTCGATCAGCACCCTGCGCACGTACTCGTCGGCGCCAACGCCGAGCGAAGTCTGGTTATCGACGCTGGTAGAGAAAGTCGAGAGCACGCCCGTGACTTCGTCGCGCGATACGCCCGAGAGCGCGGCCATCGCGGCACCGACCCGTTGAACGTCCTTCACGCCCAGATGCTTGAGAACCTGGGCGGCATCCGACTCACCGAGCGCCATCAACAGAATGGCAGCCCGCTCGACTCCGGATCGGCTCGAGACGATCGCGGAATTCGCCACTTCCGGCACATCCGCCATTATTCACCCACCCATGTCTTCACGACCTGCGCGACCCGTTTCGGATCCTGCGCGACCATCGCGCGCGCCTGCACGAGCTGTTGTTCGTAGGCCATCGGCGCATTCGGAATGCCGCCGACAATCGATATCGGCGCCGGATGTTGGGCAGTGAGCGGCACAGCCGCCCCCTCGCCGGCCGTCAACAGGGCGGGCGCGGGCGGTGGGAGACTTGCGGTGACGTTCTTGATCAGAGGCCGCAGCACCCCCAGCGCCAGAGCGATCAGTACCAGCGCGCCGAGCACCAGGCGTGCCATGTCGCGCACCATCGGCTTCTGCCACAGCGGCACGGGCTCCGGCTTGATCTCCTCCTCGGCGACATGCGGCAGGAACGGCTGATTGACCACGTTGACGTTGTCGCCGCGTGCTTCGTCGTAACCGACTGCATCCTTCACCAGACGCGTGATGCCGTCGAGTTCGTCCTTGCTCAACGCGCGGTCGTTGGCCTTGCCGTCGTCGCCGATCTGATGGACGTTGTCGATCAGAACGGCAACGCTGACGCGCTTGACCCGGCCGGCTGGCTGACGCGAGTAACTGAGCGTCCGGTCGATCTCGAAGTTCTTGGTGCTCTGCTTCGACGAATTCTCCGGACCCGCCGCGGCAGCCGCGGCAGCCGCAGCAGCAGCGGCATCGGCACCTGGCTGGCCGTTCTTGCCGCCCGCCCCCCCACCGGCTGCCGGCGCAGCCGCGGGTTTCGGGGCGCCTGCCGCCGTAGCGGTGCCGCCTGCCGGAGGCTGATTCGTCAATGAACCCGGAACGCCGCCGGAAGCCGCGCCACCGCGCGAATTCTCCTCGGAATCCTGTTCGCTGCGCACCACGGCGCTGTCGGGTTTGTATTGCTCGTGCGCCTCTTCCTGCGCGCCGCTGTCCAGGTCGACGACTACCTGCGCGCGAACGCGCCCCTCGCCGACCAACGGCTCGATCAACTGCTGGATGCGTTGCGTGTAGGTTTCCTCGACGCGGTGAGCCGCCTCGAATTGCTCCGCGGCCTCGGCCGCCTCGGAATTCTTCGGGGCCGACAACAGGCGGCCCTGCTGATCGACGACCGTAACGTTGTCGGCATCGAGCTCGGGAATGCTCGACGCCACCAGATGCACGATCGCCGAGACCTGACTCGGATCGAGTCGCGCTCCGGAACGCATCTGCAGCAGTACCGACGCGCTGGCGGGGCGGCGATCGTGTACGAATGCGGATTGCTGTGGAATGGCCAGATGCACGCGTGCGGCCTCGACGGCCTGCAATGAGGCGATCGTCTGTGCCAGTTCGCCCTCGAGCGCATATTGATAACGGGCGCTTTCCATGAACTGGCTGACGCCAAAGCCCGGATCCTTGTTGAGCATGTCCAGACTGGCACTCTTGCCCTGCGGCAATCCCTGCGACGCCAGTTTCAGACGCGCGTCGTGCACCCGCTCGGCCGGCACCATGATGGCGCCGCCGTCCTCGATCTTGTGCTCGATACCGGCGGTCTGCAGCGCCTGAACCACATTGGCTGCATCGGCGTCCGCCAGGTTGCCATACAGCAGGCTCCAGTTCGGACCGCGCCACCACAGCACCACCACGACACCGACTGCGACTGCCGCGGCAATCCCGAACAGGAGCATCAGTTGCCGCAGGTTGAAACTATTTCCCATAAACTATCGCTACCACTCAGATCTGCATGTTCATGATGTCCTGGTAAGCACTTACCAGGCGGTTACGCACTTCCGTCATAGCCCGGAAGGACACGGACGCTTTCTGACTCTCGATCATCACGCTCGCCAGATCGACGCCCGGATCGCCGCGTTCCCAGGCGTTCGCCATCGCGTCGGCTTTCTGCTGGCTGCCGTTCACCGCGTCGATTCCCTGCTTGAACAGATCGCCGAACGCCGGCCCCTGCGCGGCGCCCGCGCTGGCGGGCGCCAGTCGGGCCACGGCCTGTGCGGCGGGCTTGACCTGACCCGCACCCTGTGCGGACAGCGAACGGATCTGAGCGAGGACCGAATCAATCGCCATGTTGCTCATCGCCCACTCCCGCCGGCCTCGGCGACCTCGTCAGCTTCCATTACCTCGCCGCAGTCGACGCCTGCCTGGCGCAGACGGGCGAGTTTGTAGCGCAGCGTGCGCGGGCTGATCCCGAGCCGCTCGGCCACACGCTCGCGCGTCGCGTGAGTGCGCAGAGCCTGTAGAATGATCTTCTGCTCGGTGATCGCGAGCGATTGCGCCAGAGCCTGGTTGACGAAATCCGGCTCTACATAGGGTTCGCTGATCGTCGCAGCAGGTCCACGCCCCGAGGCCTGACCAGGCGCTGCCGTCATTCTGTCGGTCGCACCCGGTGCCGGATCGAATACGACGTGCGCGTCGCGCACGATGTCGCCGTCGCACAGCACCAATGCGCGCTGCATCACATTTTCCAGCTCGCGGACGTTACCCGGCCAGGCATAGGTCAGCAGCATCTGGGCCGCGGACGGATGCAGCGCCGGGATCGGATGACCCGGGCGGCAATGCGCGGTCAGAAGCCGCATCGCAAGCGGCAGGATATCGTCGCGGCGATTGCGCAGCGGCAGCACCGTCAGTGGAAATACATTCAGGCGGTAATACAGATCTTCGCGGAAGCGGCCGCCGGCAACTTCTTCGCGCAGATGCCGGTTGGTGGCGGCCAGCACCCTGACGTCAAGCTGGATCGATCCGCGTCCTCCGAGCCGCTCGACCTCGCGCTCCTGCAGCACTCGCAGCAACTTGGCCTGCAAGGACAGGGGAATCTCGGCCACTTCGTCCAGCAGCAGCGTTCCGCCCTGCGCCTGTTCGAACTTGCCTGCATGCGCGCTGTGCGCGCCGGTGAAGGCGCCGCGCTCCCATCCGAATAGCACCGCCTCCAGCATGTTTTCGGGGATCGCCGCACAGTTGATGGCGACGAAGGTGGCGTCAGCGCGATTGGAGTTGCCGTGGATGTAGCGGGCCAGCACTTCCTTGCCGGTCCCGGACTCACCCGCGATCAACACCGTGCAATCGCTCACCGCGACGCGGCGCGCGAGCTGCATCAGCGTGCGCGTGGCCTCCGCACAGGCGACGGGGTCGTGCAGATGGCTGGTGTTCAGACGCTCACGCGCCTCGTGATCTGCAATCACTGCTGAAGTCTGCATGGGCGGTCGATAGCCTCATCAGGTACTGACGTATTCGGCTAACAAGAGCAATTAGCGTGCCTGCCGCGAAAGCGTGAGCGTGTTCACAACGCGTAGCTCCTGGCACCCGCGGTACGTCAACTTTCCGTCGCCGCTTCGGCGCCGGTCAGTGAATATTTGCGCAGCTTCTCCACCAGCGTCGTGCGGCGCAGCCCCAGCAGGCGCGCTGCATGCGCGACCGTACCGTTGGCTTCATCCAGAGCGCGCACGATCAGGCGCTGCTCCAGCGTTTCGAGGTAATTGCGCAGGTCGAAACCCTCAGGGATAGCCTCGAGCATCGCGTCGGTGAGGACGGGATCCATCGGCAGCAGATCCTCGTCCGAAGCTTCAGGCGGCAGGATCTCGCCGCAGGTATCCCGGTCCATGGCATCCAGCGCGGGTGCCAGCACTATCGCCGCCGGCGCCGAGGCAAGAAATGCCGCCTGGACGTCGCTCGCCTCGGCCGTCCAGCCGGCCGGGCGGTAGCGCATCGGCAGGTCGCCGACGCCGACCGCACGGCTGCTGCATTGAATCGACATGCGTTCGATCAGATTCGCCAGTTCGCGTACGTTTCCCGGCCAGTGATAGTGCTTCAGTGCCTCGATCGTGCCGTCCGCGAAACGCACCGCCGGACGGCCGCCGCTGGCACAGCGCTCGGAAAGATCCGCTACCAGCTGAGCCAGGTCTTCGGATCGCTCCCGCAACGCCGGCATCTCGATCGGCACCACGTTCAGGCGGTAGAACAGATCTTCGCGGAAAGTGCCCTTGGCTATGGCCTGTTCCAGATCGCGATGCGTCGCCGCGATGATGCGTACGTCGCAGCGCTGCGAAACACAGCTGCCGACCTTCTCGAATATGCGCTCCTGCAGCACGCGCAGCAGCTTGACCTGCATCGTCGGGTTCATGTCGCCGATCTCGTCCAGGAAGATCGTGCCGCCTTCGGCGATTTCGAAACGGCCCTTGCGGGTGCCGAGCGCGCCGGTGAAAGCGCCCTTCTCGTGACCGAACAGTTCGCTTTCGAGCAGCTCGGCTGGAATCGCGCCGCAGTTGATCGGCACGAATGGACGCAGCCGCCGGGGCGAGGAATCATGGATCGCGCGGGCGACGACTTCTTTGCCGGTCCCCGATTCGCCCAGGATGAGCACGTTGCTGTCGAACGCCGCGACCTGGCGTATCAGGTGATTGACCTGGCGGATCGGCGGCGACATGCCGGTCGGCAGTATGGCGGTTACGGTGGCTGCGACCTGCCCGTTGCGCAGATCTGGGTTGCCGAAGATACCGGTCACTACTGCGCTGTCTGGCATGTCGTCGGTTTTCCGTCGCTGAATGTGTGGCGACAGCCTACTGACGAAATTATGGCAACGGTGAGGGACTCCATCACACCGCTCTTGAGCACGGTGTCGCAGTTTGTGGAGTGCTGCGTTTTTGTCTACATGCGCGCCTTGCGCGCGTCCGCGATCTGCCGGCGGTGTCGTAGAAACGCAAGTCGCTGAATCAATTCGACCAGTGCCTCGGAAAGCGCGGGGAATTTAACCTTTGCGGTATTACTGTCAATAGCGACCACCTCGGCCGGCAACTCGAGCGGCTGTGGCAGCGAACTGCGCAACTGCACGCGCAGCAGGCCATGCTCGCCGATCGACGGCGGTTTACCGACGCAGAGCCACGACGCGCCGAGCCCATTGAAATCGATATTTGTCGCCGGCGGCATTTTGTCCTTGATCACCAGCTTCGATAGCAGCTGCATGACCAGGTTGAGCTTGAAGTCGAGGCGGGCGATCTCGTGCGCGAGCGGGCCCAGGTCCTCGTTCTTGTCGCGTGCGGGATGCTCTTCGACCGAAACGCATGCCTGCAGCAGCAGGACGTTCGCCTCTTCGATGCCGATCAGCTCGAACCGGTCCGGCGGCGATGGCAGTGCCAGCCACTGCACCGGCAGGACATCGTGGTAGGCAAGCTGATCGTAGAGAACTACGGTGTCGGCGCCTTCATACATGGGCGCCGATTCTACCCCTATCGCATCGCCATGGCTGGCATTGCAGCGGGAACCACCTGCCGTACTTCCGGCCCGATCGCCGTCCAGGCATCGCGCACCTCGCCGAGCAGACTCGATACTTCCTTGATGTACTCGATCTTGCTCTCGGCATTGGCACGCATCAGCTGGCGCATCATGTAGTCGTACAGCTCGCTCAAGTTTCGGGCGACATCACCGCCGCGCGAGATATTGAGGCTCCCGCGCAACTCGGTGAGCAACGTGACACAGCTATGAAGAAGCTTGGCTTTGTGAGCGATGTCGCGGCGCTCGATACAGGCGCGCGCCATCGCGAGCCGTTCCATTACCCCGTCCATCAGCATCAGCACCAGGCGGTGGGGATCTGCCGCAGCAACCGTGCCGTGGACCGAAACACTCTTATAGGCCGCTAGCTTTGAATTACTGCCGTACGCGCTCACCGAATGATCTCCGCCGTCGCAATGTTGCCGATAATTAGCCTATCGGCCCGCGCCGGACGAACTTAAGCGCTCTGGGTGCTCTGAACCTGCGGCAGGGTCGCGAAAGTCTGTGACAGCTGTGACGAGGTCGTTTGCAGCGACGACAGCAGGGCGTTGAGGGCCGAGTACTGCTCCGTCAGGCTGGCGGTCAGCGCCGTGCTCTGCGTCTGCAGCTGGTTGCTCTGCTTGGTCAGATTGTTTTCCTGGGTCTGCAGAGTCGTGGAATAGTTGCCGATCGTACCGTTGCTCGCCAGCGAGCCGGTTATCTGCGTATTCAGCTGCGCCGCGATGCCATTGGTGCTGCTGAAGAGGTTACTGACCGCGCTGAAATTGGTCTGCAGCGCCGTGGTCAGCGTGCCGTCGTTAACCGACAGTGAACCGTCGCTGTTGGTGGTGATGCCGATGCTCGCCAGGCTGTTGTAGGTAGAGCTGCCGACAAAACTATAGAGCACGTTCTGGATCTGGCTCTGCGTGCCCGTCAGGACCGGATTTCCCTCCATCACGCCCGCAGTCTGAGTGCTCGCATCGTACGAACCCAGACCCGACATGGTGCTCTGGAGGGTGTTGTAAGCGCTGACGAAGGCGTCGATGTTCTTCTGCACCGTGGTGGTATCGTTGGCCACGCTCAGCGTGCCGCCGGTTCCGGTGGTCGGCGCCAACAGGGAAAGGGTCACGCCGGGAAGCGCATTGGCGATCGTGTTGCTGGCACTGGTCTGCGCGACACCGGCGATGCTATAGGAAGCATCAGCAGCAGCAGCTTGCTGGGTGTAGTGCGACGCGTTGCCAGTGCCGTAGGTCAGCGCCGTGAGTCCGCCGCCGGTGTCGACTTCACTGACCGAGATCGAATTGGCGGCGCCGGTCTGCGCCGAGGTCAGCAGCAGATGGGCACCGTCGCTTCCCTGGATGATGGTCGCCTGAACGCCCGGGTTGCTGGTTGAAGAATTGATCGCGTCTGCGATGTCGGCCAGCGAGTCGCTGCCGCTGGCAGCGGTCACGGTGAAGTTCTGCGAACCCAGCGAGATCTGCAGCGTGCCGTCGCCTACCGACCCGGTGGCTGCCAGTGGCTTGGACACGATCTGCTGCGCCGACGCCAGACTGCTGACGGTGACGTTGTACGCGCCGGCGCTTGCTCCCGACCCGGCCAGTGCGGTGAACGACGAAGTCTGCGAACTGGTCGCGGCCTGAGTGTTGAAAGCGTTAGCCGAGTCCAGCGAAGAAAGGGCGGACTGAAAAGTGGACAGGGCGCCCTTGAGGGTGCCCAGCGCCGATACCTGTGCGGTGACCGCCGTGGTCTGGTTGGTGATGAGGGTCTGCTGGGGGGCGATCTCCGCCGACACCAGCTGCGATACCAGGCTGCTGACGTTGATGACGGAGCCGCCGGCCGCACCCGAACTGGTATTGCTCGCAACAGAGACCGGCGACGTCGTACTCGACGAATTGCTCGTTGCGGTAATAGCGGTGCTGGCCATGGATGTGCTCCGTCGACAAAATTCCTAGAAAAAGGCGCGGGCGCGGACCTCATCGGTCCGCGCCCTGCCTGCTTGAGTCGTGGT
>DATBAM010000080.1:0-31919 GCA_036271535.1 Steroidobacteraceae bacterium
GTATAGAAGTCGAGACTTTCGGCCCGATCGTTCACCAGCAGAATGATGTGATCCAGCTCAACTGCCATGACTGTCCTCCTGGCCGCAGTCTACATGGAAGGTATCACCCGGCGTTATCGATGGACGTAATCCATTCGTAACCGCTATGCCGACGACTCGCGTTGACCCTGTGCGGACGTTCACATATGACCGCTTTCGGGCGGCCAGGATTACCACCACCAGTCGATCTCGTTCCAGTGCTTCCGGAACGACTCCCAGATCTCTGATGCTGACTCGCCTTGATTTCCGCTCGCTAGCACAACTGCTGCAGTCACCAGCCCAGCGATACCCGCGGGCGCCCACTCCGCCCACAACCAAGCTCGACCAAAGGCACTGCTGCAACATGAATCCAGACACAGCGCCACGCCGAGCGTCACCACCAAGCCAATCAGGAGAGCCGACGCCACAACTTCGATCATCAGCTCTCCTTCCTGACCCACTCCGGACAGACGTCGACGTCTGCTTTGCGCATGGTGAATTCGGCGGCTCAGACCGTTCGGAGATATTCATGATGCATGAGAATCGCGGTCGGATCCTTGAGCCAATCCGGATCCCTAAAAACCGAGTCGTAAGCTGCTCTCATCTGACGTGCGGCCCGAGTCAGGGGCATCGCGCCTATCTCCGTCCCCAGTGCGGGCACGTGCAGCGATTTTATTGACCCGGCATCGCGTGCGTTTCGCGCAATCGTCGCCAGTAGAGCGGCGCGAAAGGCGAGGTAGGCATTGACGGTACCGCCGATCTTTTCGGGTATACGCATGGTCGGAGCGACGACTAGGAACGGAACGCATTCGTGGCATGTCGACACCACAGCAGCCTGACCCACCGGTAGCTCACCATGGAAGTCGGAGCGTATTTTCGTACGCACCGCAGCCTGTAGCTGCGAGCCAAAGTAACGCAGGTACGCGAGATCGAGACCGCCGTCCATGTAGCCAAAGCTATTGGCTGGACTGACCAGCGCGTCGCATCGGCCGACGAGAATATCTCCTTCGACGACAGTCACATCGCTCACCCCCTCGAAGGCTTTTGCCCATGCAGTTGCCATATCCGAATCAAGGGTATGAAGCTGGATTCTCAGGCCGATCAACGTGCGATGCTCCTTCTTGGCGCCGGCATCTGACCCTCAGTCGCCTCATGTGAACGACTGCTGTCGGGCACGGCGGTGCCGTGATGAAGTCGCGAAGAGCACTAAGAGTAACATCAGTTTGTTCTGAGGCGATCTGTGTACGCCGTTTGACACTAGGGATAGTAATGCAGGAGTCCGCGCCTCGCGAAGGTGACCTAATTTCCATCCAACTGCCAGAGGACCACTGGCAGCACTTTCCTAATAGACATGTGCATCTAGAAAATTCACGATAGCTGCCTGCTCACTGCGCAATAGATTCCGGCTTTGCGCCGCACGACTTGCCCGAACCATGATGTTTGGGTGTGTATCTCCACGTCGCCAATAATCATCACGTCCTACGCGCCTCCATATGAACACCAACGAGTCTCCACGCTTAGCCCTTGGTAAAACCACTTCACAAACATACTCTCTGGCTAGCCGGGATGATGGGAGATCATCCGTCCACCGCCCTGGAGTTATGTTTGAGTGATAGGCACATGATTCGATAAGGCCGACATTCCGGCGAATAATATCGCGTGAGTCATCGATGGAAATATTCCTGCTATTCGCCAGTGCTGTGATCGCACCACTAAACGCGTTCAGCCAATAATCTGCCGCGCCGGTGCCGAGGGACGCATTACCTAATGGGAAAAATCCGAGATCGGCGTTCTGTAGATTTTGTATACAGGCAGCCGCGTGGGTTGGATTCTCGAATTCATCGCTATAGTCTCGAATGGAGAAACCGGGATTACCGTGTAGGATGAATATGAGCGGGTCCGCGATATTTCCAATGAACGGCTGTGGATGTAGGCCAACATGCAGAACGTTGGGCGGAGGCGGGTTGCCAGCATTATGCTGCGCCTCGTTCAGATTCCAATCTATATATAGATTTGGTCGTTGCTGCAGTAATACGATGTCTTGCGGGTGCGCCCCGGTCGCTACTACTCCCTGCCAAAATTCCCGCATGATCCGACCCCTGACAGGCTTGCAATGCATATTGAAATGATAGGCTCGGCATAATCTACTGAACTGCGCGACAAATCGGAAATCTCTGTTTGGGTACTTCGAGGTGAAGGAATGTTCTTCCTGGATCGAGATCAGTTTCATGGGCTCAATGTGTCATTGCTGACATCGTTTGTGACGTCCTGGGAACGCTACTATCGAGATCCAGTGTCGGTATACCCGGGGGGCAATCAACCAATCGACTACCTACGCGAGCTCAATTTGTCGGGCGATCTAACTGCTGAAAATGTTACACGCCTGCTTCGCTGGAAGGATCCCAGAATGCTAACGCATCCAAAAGTGTCCGGTGGAGGAGCAGCTGCTAATGAGCAAGTTGTTCGCGTGTTAGAAGAACTTCATAGGCTGAATGAATTTCGCCGGGGAGAGATGGACGAAAAGTCATTCGAAGCTGTGACTAAACAGGTATTCCCGTCAGGGTTTGTCTGGCCACTATTCTTGTTTCACATAGCGCGGCCGTGGGAATGGCCCATAGGAGATCAGCACGTTTTTAGAGCGTATACCGCTCTCTTCGGTGTTCAAAGTCCCGAAACATTCGCCGACTTCCGGCATTACAGGCGCTCGTTTTCCGATCTCGCGGGTCGCCTCATGCTCAGTGCCCAAAGCAATGCTGAACGCTCAGCTACTGTGGCTTCGAATAAGCGCCTGGATAACGCGCTCATGGCATACGGCCAGTTTCTCGACGCGTACGATCGCTGATACCGCAGGTTCCTCAGCGACCGCTTAAGCGAAGCCTGAATGGGATGGTGGCTGACCGCAACTGGCCGGGACCCGCCTCAGCGACGGCCACCTCACCGCAACCGATCGAGCTTGCGTAGTTCCGGAAAAAGGCCCATCCAGGTAGCCACGACAGTCAGCGTCATGACACCGCCGAGCAGCACGGCGCGGACCGCGCCGAACCAGCGTGCGGTGACGCCGGATTCGAACTCGCCCAGTTCGTTGGAGGCGCCGATGAACATCGAGCTGATCGCGCTCACGCGCCCGCGGATCGAGTCGGGCGTACGAAGCTGCACCAGGATGCCGCGGATATAGACACTGAGCATGTCGCCGCAGCCGAGCACGAACAGCGCCAGCAGCGAGACCACGAAGATGTGCGAGGCGCCGAACACCAGCGTGGAGATGCCGAATAGCGCCACACCGCCGAACATTGCCAGCCCCGCGTGTCGGTTGATCGGTCGCAGCGTCAGCAGGCCCGCGGTCAACGCGGCGCCCGCGCCGGGTGCGGTGCGCAGCAAGCCCAAACCTACGGGACCGATGTGCAGTACATCGCTGGCGTAGATCGGCAGCAGCGCGGTGGCGCCGCCAAAGAGGACCGCGAACAGGTCCAGCGAGATCACTCCCAGGACGACGCGCTGATGCATGACGTATCGCAACCCGTCGAGGAAGCGGCTGCTCGTCTGCCCAGCTGTATTGGACCTGATTGCGCGCTGAGGCGGAAGACCGCTTCCTACGATCAGAATCAGCAGGAACATCGCGGCGCAGACGCCAAACACCACTTCGGGTCCGAGCAGGAACAGCACGCCGCCAAGAGCGGGACCCACGATCACCGCCGTCTGAAACAGGGTCGAGTTCACGGCAACGGCGTGGGGGAATTCCTCGATCGGCACCAGGTTTGGAACCGTTGCCTGCAGCGCCGGCGCCCAGAATGCGCGTGTCGTACCGAACACGCCGATCGCCAGGTAGATCGGCCAGACCCTATTCACCTGCGCCCAGGTCAGCGCACAGACCGATCCCAGACCGAGCATGTCGATGGTCCAGGTGACCAGCAGGATCTTACGTCTATCGAGATGATCCGCTGTATAGCCGCCCACCAGCACCAGGCAGACGAAAGGAACGAATTCGCTCAAACCGACGATGCCGAGCGCCAGCGGATCGTGTGTGATGGCGTAGACGTGCCAGCCCACAGCCACCGCGAACATCTGCCAGCACAACGCAGCCGTGAAACGACAGATCGCGTAGCGCGCGTACTGACGATGGCGAAAGATGCGTAGTGCGGCGGGAACGGGCACCGACTACGGAGCCAGGAACAGTTTGTACGCCGGATTCGCGCTCTCATCCACGAACGGATAGTGCAGATCGTGCAGGTGGCGCATGAACTCCTCGCGCTCGCCTTTCGCAACCTGTATGCCCGCCAGAACGCGGCCATAGTCCGACCCGTCATTGCGGTAGTGGAACAGACTGATGTTCCATGCCGTGCCGACGGCCTTGAGAAAGCGCAGCAGCGCGCCCGGTCGTTCCGGAAATTCGAATCGATAGAGCAGCTCGTCGACAGTGCCATCGCTTGGTGGCGCCCGGCCACCGATCATGTAGCGCGCGTGCTGCTTCGCCATCTCGTTGCCGAGCATTTCGACGACCTGGTACCCGGCGCCACGCAGCTGCGACGCGACGGCTTCGGCTTCGGGGTGTCCCTGCCCCAGCGCCACCGCAACCAGGATTCGCGCACGCTCGGTACCCTGCTGCCGATAGTTGAACTCGGTAACGGAGCGCTGGCCCAGTGCTTCGCAGAATTTCAGGAAGCTGCCTGGGCGCTCCGGAATCTCCACCGCCAGGATTGCCTCGCGCGAAGCACCGAGATCCGCGCGTTCGGCGATATGGCGCAGGCGGTCGAAATTCATGTTGGCGCCACTGTTGATGGCGACCAGCCGCTGATCGTGGATCTTGCCGCGCTCGACGTAGCGCTTGATGCCGGCGACCGCGAGAGCGCCGGCCGGCTCCGAAATCGACCGCGTATCCTCGAAGATGTCCTGGATCGCCGCACAGATCTCGTCGGTATTGACGAGCAGGATCTCGTCCACGTATTTGCGCGCGAGTTCGAACGTCTCTTCGCCGACACGGCGTACCGCGACGCCGTCGGCAAACAGACCCACGCGCTCGAGGGTCACGCGGCTGCCCATGCGCTTCGATTCATACATCGCGGCCGCGTCTTCCGGCTCGACACCGATGATGCGGATGCGAGGATAGAGTTGCTTGACGTAGGCAGCGATGCCGCCGATGAGGCCGCCGCCGCCAACCGGCACGAAGATCGCATCCAGCTCACCGCCGGTCTGCCGCAGGATTTCGACACCGATGGTCCCCTGTCCCGCAATGACATCGGGGTCATCGAATGGATGAACGAACACCAGGTGCCGTTCACGTGCGAGGGTGAGCGCATGATCATAGGCGCTGTCGTAGACGTCCCCGTGCAGCACCACCTCGGCGCCAAGGTCGGCGACGGCCTGCAATTTGATGCCCGGCGTCGTATGGGGCATCACGATGACGGCGGGAATTCCACGCTTGCGGGCGGCGAGCGCTACGCCCTGTGCATGATTGCCGGCCGATGCGCAAATGACGCCGCGCGAGGCAACGGCGGCCGACAGATGAGCAATCTTGTTATAGGCACCGCGCAGCTTGAACGAGAAGACCGGCTGCAGATCTTCGCGCTTCAGCAGGATGCGATTGTTGAGCCGGCGTGACAGCCGCGGCGCAGGTTCGAGGGGCGATTCGATCGCAACGTCGTAGACACGCGCCTTGAGCACGCGTTGCAGGTAGTCGTCAGGCATGAGCGCGAGCTTAAGCTATTCCAGCAACTTACGCTGGTTTGTCGGCCGCCTTCTTGACGACGAAGCGGAACTCGGTTTTGCCGAACGTCACCAGGTCGCCTTCCTTGACCGTGCGACGGTTGACGCGCTCACCGTTCACATAGGTTCCATTGGTGCTGTTCAGATCCTCGAGCACCATGTTGACGCCCGAGGACAGCAGCACCGCATGGTGACGGCTGATGAAGTCTTCGTTGAGATGGATATCGTTGTCCGGCGTGCGGCCGATGCTCGTACGCTTGCTCAACAGTTGCACGATGCCAGTCTCGCCCTGCGTGCGTACCAGCATGCGGACGGGTTCGGCGTCGCCCAGGTGCTGGAGATTCTCCTGGATGTTGCCCAGCACCTGCGAGCTGCTGTGCATTTCCTGCTCCATCCGCTCGATCATCGAGTTGCGCTCGTTCAGCGAGGAGTTGACCTTATCCAGCCTGCCCTTTAGCTCCTCGATGAGTTGCTGCTGCGCGTGCATTTCGCGCCGCATGTCGCCAAGCTTCTCGTCGGCGGCCGACGAGGCGTCGGCTACTGCCCGCCGCAACGACTGCTCTTCGGCCCGGTGAATGATGGCGGCCTGCTCGAGCTGGCGAACGCGCTCCTGTTCGGTGGTCAGCAACCCCTTCAGTTCGCTTTCGCGCGTGGTGATGAACTGCGTGCGCTTGGCCATCTCGGTTTCGAGATGAACGACCGTTGCGCCGCGTTCGATGAGCTCCGTCTCCTGCTCATCCATCATCGATTCGAAGATCTGCCGCCGGCCTTCCATGCTCTGCAGGGTTTCGCGATAACGCTCGGCCGTGGCGCGTGCTTGGTTGAGATCGGCTTCCAGCAGGCGAACGCGGCGGATCTGCTGGTCGCGCTCCTTCATCACCGCACCGGCCGAAGCATCGTTGGCCTGCGCCATTTTTCGGGCCGCTTCGGTATCTTCCCGTGCGGCGTTGAGATCGGTACGAAGGGTCTCGCGCTCGGTGTTCGCGGCGGCGAGTTCGCCGTCGAGCGTCGCGCCGCGCGATTCCAGTTCTGAGATGCGCCGATCGTTGGCCTGCGCCAGTTTGCGGGCCGCTTCGACATCCTCGCGCGAGGCGTTGAGATCGTGACGCAAGGTTTCGCGTTCAGCGTTCGCGGCGGCGAGTTCACCGTCGAGCGTCGCGCGACGCGACTCCAGCTCAGCGATACGTCGATCGCGCACGCCGACTTCACGCTCGAACATGGAGAGCTGTTCGCTCTTCTGGTTGAGCGTCTGCTCCAGCCCGCGCAGGTTGCTCGTCAGATTGCCCAGGTTGCTCTCGAGCCGGCCGCGGCTCTCCCTGGCGGAAGCCAGATCCGATCGGAGCGAGCCGATCTCGGCTTCGCGTTGATTCAGCGCCTGGCGTTGCTCGCGGGTATCGTCACCACGGGCGTCCATGCGCGGTTCGAGGCGCGGCTCGACACGTGACTCGGCCCGTGGCGCTGGCCAGAGCAGCGTGCGCTCGGAATCGAAGTCGGCGGCCGCATGCAGGCCCGACGCGCTGTAGGCATCGGTCGCGGCGAGATGATCGTCGGGGGCGGTGGACGCCCGGGCTGGCTCGGACGGGGCCTGAGCGACGGCACCGGGCAATGCCGGCAGCTCCTGGGTCTCCTCGAGATCAACCGCGTTCGGAATTTCCTTTTGCATGGGCATCAAGGATACCTTCGACCTGCGACCCTACTAAACATAAATCATATGCAACGAAGATTTCAGATGAGCCCGAGAAAATCACGCAACTGTGCCGCCTGGCGCTCGAGATCGGCGGCGTTGTGACCGCTGGCGTCGGCGGGACGCAGATCGATCACCAGGTGCGGCTGCTTCAGGCTCCTGGCCTCGGTTCGTAGGGCATCGGTACCGGGGGAAAGGACGACTCGTCCCACCTGCTGCGGACGCGCCCTGGCCAGTGCGAGGGCGGCGTTGACGCCGCCGTCATGCGCCAGGAGGTCCACCTGGCGCAGGTGCATCGAATCCAGGAAATCACCCATGGCCGCCGCCACGTCCAGCGTTTCGGGTGGCGCACCCTGGGGATCGGATTCGCCGCAGCCCGGCAGGTCCGGTGCGTAAACCGAACGGTCCCGTCCCAGCGGCAATAACAACGGCCTGAAGAACCTGCCGGTACCCGGAGTCCCCGGAATGCACAGCAGCGTTGTGGCCTCATCGAAGCCGCCGCCGGCCGGGATGGCGTAATGCATGTGCAACTGCCCATATCGGCAGTCGAAATACGCGCGTCGTACCCGAGGTTCGGAGACGGCAGCGACGCGAACGTCACGTCGGGCTCTGATCATGCAATTGGTCCTTTCGACGACAGCGCGAGCGCCGGATCGCGCTCTATCCCTGCGGCCATCAGGACACGATTATTCCCAAATTGTTGGCGCCGCTTTGCGACACACTGCCCATCTTCGAGCAACAGTCCGCAATCTGCGCACCGGAATGCCACCCAGGTCGATTGACATAAAGGGTGACTTAGGTTTGACGCGTAAGGGGGCGCGTAACCCCTAGAACATGTCCGAGGCATCCACGTCGGTCGGTCGGTCGGGCTGGGCGCGGCCGGTGATGAAATCGCCGGTGATCATCTGGTCGTAGGCGAGACCGGGACCGACCATCGGATACACACCCGCATCCGGATCGATCACGACCTCGAGAAAGGCCGGCCCTTTGAATTCGAGGAACTCAGCAATGACCTCGGGTACGTCCTGCTTGCGATCCAGGCGCCTGGCCCACTGGAAGCCGTCCGCTGTTGCGGCTCGGATGAAGTCCTTCTTGTGCAGGGACTTGTCGGTGCCGGAGAGCCGCCCCTTGAAGAACAGCTTCTGCCACTGCTTCACCATCCCGTCGCCGTTGTTGTTGAGCACGAGCACCTTCACCGGCAGCTCGTAGGTCGTAGCTGTCTCCAACTCGCCGATGTTCATGCGGATGCTGGCGTCGCCGTCGACATCGATCACCAGCCGCCGGGGGTTGGCCACCTGCGCGCCGATCGCCGCGGGCAGGCCGAAGCCCATGGTCCCCATGCTGCCGGACGTCAGCCACAAGCGAGGTGCGCGGAAATCGAACATCTGCGCCGCCCACATCTGGTGCTGGCCGACACCGGTAGCGATGATCGCCTCGCCATTCGTGCGGCGGTTGATCTCTTCCATGACGTAGTGCGGCTGGACCAGGTCGCTGTCGCGGTCATAGTTCATGCCATGCCGCTCGCGCAGCACGTCCAGATCGGATCGCCACGCGGCAAAATCGGCCTGAAACCCGATACGCGTCGCGTAGTTGCGCAGGTCCCGCAACGCGTCAGCCAACGAACCGAGATAGTGCCAGTGCGCCGTCTTGACCTTGTTGATCTCGGCCGGATCGACGTCGAAGTGCGCGATCCGCCGTGCGTTCGGTGCAAATTTTCCCGGCACGCCGGCCACGCGGTCATCGAATCGGGCGCCGACCGCGATCAGGAAATCGCAATCGTCCGCAGCATAGTTCGCGAAGGCGGTGCCATGCATTCCCAGCATGCGCATCGCCAGCGGATCGGTCGTGTCGATCGCGCCGATGCCCATTAGCGTCGTGACGACCGGGATGCCGTAGGCGTGCGCCAGTTCGGTCAGCGCCGCCGCACCGTTACCGTGGATCGCGCCGCCGCCGACGTAGAACAGGGGCCGCTTGGACTGTGACAGCAGACGGAAGAATTCCGCGGAAGCCGACTCGGTCAGACGCGCGGCGGTCAGATCCTTGAGACGCGCCCGATACCCGGGAATCGGCAGCACCCCCTCGCCACGGAACACGCAGTTCGTGTTCTGAACGTCTTTCGGCACGTCGATGACCACCGGTCCCGGACGGCCGGTACGGGCAATTTCAAATGCGGTACGGACCGTTGCCTCGAGCCGCTCAGGCTCGGTCACCAGGAAGACATGCTTGGCCACCGAGCCCATGATCGTGGTGACCGGCGCTTCCTGAAAGCCGTCGGTGCCAATGGCCGAGCGGGCGACCTGTCCGCAGATGACCACGATCGGAATCGAATCGGCCATGCAGTCGCGCACCGGCGTGACGGTGTTGGTTGCGCCGGGGCCCGATGTCACCACGCAGACGCCGACCTTGCCGCTCGATCGGGCGAAGCCCGCAGCCATGAAACCGGCGCCCTGTTCATTCGCCGGAACGATCAGCGGCATTTCCGCCTTGCCCTGACTCTTCTGCTGTTCGTTGTAGGTGAAGATAGCGTCGTACGTCGGCAGGATTGCGCCGCCGCTATAGCCGAAGATCGCATCGACGCCCTCGTCGGCCAGTACCTGTACGATGATCTCGGCTCCTGACAGGGTCTTGCCGGTCAGCGGATGAACCGGGTTCCGGGCAGGTGCAGGCGTCCTGGTTGCAGCGTCTTTCATGGTTTAAAAGGGGCCAAAAAGGAGCGGTCGGTCTGGCAGAATAACGGTCCTAACGACGATTGGCTATTGCGGGGGCATGACGACGATGCGGCACATCCTGGGCATTTCACTACAGAACGAGGCAGGCGCCCTGAACCGGGTGACCGGCATTCTGTCCAGCCGGGGATTCAACATCGAGTCGCTGTCGGTAGCCCCGACCAACGATCCGACCGTGTCGCGCCTCACCCTTACGACCAGCGGCTCCGAGGCCGTGATGCTGCAAATAGCCAATCAGCTCAAGAAGTTGATCGATGTCGTGAGCGTCGAGGACATGACTCGCGGCGAGCATATCGAGCGCGAACTGGTCCTGCTCAAGCTCCGGGTCGAACCCGAGCGGCGGGACGCCGTGCGGGGCTACGTGGTTCGTACCGGTGGGCGCGTATTGGATCCGAGCAGCAACAGCTTCATCGTCGAACTGCTTGGAAGCGAGTCCGAGATAAACGGTTTCATTCGCGAGCTGTCGGCCCACGCCGAGCTGGAAGAGGTGGTTCGCAGCGGGCCGCTGGGCATCAGTCGCCAGCCCGTGCTGCACGTCGTCCCGGCCTGACGTCTCTTTCTGCCCGACGACTCTTCTATATGGTCAGCCGCCTGGGATCAGCAGCGTTGCCCCGGTAGTGCGACGGGCTTCCAGATCACGGTGCGCCTGGGATGCTTCGCGCAGCGGATAGCGCTGACCGATCTTCACCTTGAGCGTCCGCGTACGTAGCTGCGTGAACAGCGCGCGTGCGGCGGCATCCAGATCGGCCCGCTCGCGCACGTAGTCGAACAGCGTCGGCCGAGTCAGAAACAGCGATCCGCGGCGCTGCAGTTCCGCCGGTGCGACGGGTGGCGGCGGCCCTGATGCATTGCCGAACGTCACCATCATGCCGCGAGCACGCAGGCAGTCGAGCGACTGCATGAAAGTGTCCTTGCCCACTGAGTCGTACACGACATGCGCCATCCGGCCGCGCGTGAAATCACGCACCCCTTCCACGATGTCGTCGGTCCCTGAGATCAGCACGCGATGACAGCCCTGCTTCCTGGCAAGCACGGCCTTCTGCTCGCTGCCCACGATGCCGATGATACGGGCCCCGAGCGAGCGCCCCCATTGTGTGATCAATGAACCGGCTCCGCCGGCCGCTGCATGCACGACGACGAAGTCGCCGCGGCTGACACGATAAGTACGGCGCAGCAGGTAGTGCGCCGTCAGTCCCTTGAGCATCACGGCCGCCGCCTGATCGTCCGTCACTGCGGTTGGCAATTTCACCAGTTTGTCGACGTCGATATTGCGCATCTCGCAATAGGCGCCGGGTGCCGAGAAATACGCGACCCGTTGGCCGATTCTGAATCCGGAGGCCTTAGGTCCGATCGCGACGACGACACCGGCGGCTTCTCGGCCCGGTATCGCCGGCAGCTTGCCGGGATAGAGACCGGTGCGGTCATAGACGTCGATGAAGTTGATGCCGATGGCGGTGTGTCGCAGCTGCACCTGCCCGCGGCCCGGGGATGGCAGATCCTGCTGTTCCCACTTCAGGACATTGGGGCCACCGTGCTCGTGCAGCACGATGGCGCCCGTCGATGCGGCCTGCGGCATAGGCTCGTCGCTAGAGCGCGGCCTCGTCGGTCTCGCCGGTCCGGATCCGGACCACGCGGTCGATATCGGTGATGAAAATCTTACCGTCACCAACCTTGCCGGTCTTGGCGGCCTTCAGCACCGCTTCCACTACCTGATCGACCAATTCGGATCGTACCGCGACTTCGACACGGGTCTTGGGAACGAAGTCCACGACATATTCGGCGCCCCGATACAGTTCAGTATGTCCGCGCTGGCGTCCGAATCCCTTCACTTCCGTCACCGTCATGCCGGAAACGCCGATCTCCGACAATGCGGCGCGCACATCGTCGAGCTTGAACGGTTTGATGATCGCGGTTATCAGTTTCATGCGGGAACTCCGTTCACTGTTCTTGTTTCTCAAGGGCCCTTGGGAATCTAAAAAATGCACCTTTCATGCCATGCCTTTCGAAGCCATTTCCCCGTGGCCTGGCGGTCATCGGCACTACTTCGGCGCGCTGTGCCGAATCATACGCCCAGATAGGCGTCGAGATACTCGTCGAACGTGCCCCGCTGGGAAGCCTCCAGCCTGCCCTGGGCATCGAGCGATTCGTGGGCCTCCTGGTCGAATTCATCCTGTCGCACCACATTCCGGGGTTGCAGCTCGATCTGGCGACGATGGTCCACCGAGTGACGCAGGGTCAGCGTGGAAAAGCATTTGTCCTGTTGCCGCAGCTCCGCCAGCAATCGAGCGGAGGGTGTCCGCGCCACATCTTCGAGCTTCGCGATCTGCTCCCTCAGGGCGGCCGCGTACGGACGCTCCGGCAGCCCCGCATCGAGGCACTCGCAGATACCCTGCATCGAATCTAGCAGCTCCAGCGCCCAGACCTGCATCGACACCTCCCGACCATCGCGAGTCAGGGTCAGACCGCGCTCCCTGCCGCGGCGGGCCACCACCAGATGGTTGCGATCGATGGCTTCCTCTTCGCCGGCATCGATCGGCGGACTGGTCTTCAGCAGCAACAGCTGGACGAAGGCCTCCAGGAAATACAGTTTGCGCTCGTTGACGCCGACCGGGTCGTACACACCGTTGTCGAGCGCACGCACCTCGACATATTCGACGCCGCCGCGCGCCAACGCATGCAGCGTGCGCTCACCGGCGCGTAACGTCCGCTTGGGACGTATGTAGCTGTAATACTCGTTCTCGATCTGCAGCAGATTCGCCGACAGCTGCTGGTACTCGCCATCGACCTTGACACCGAGGGCGGCGAACGGCGGATGCGGCTGCGCGATCGCGCGGTGCAGGTCGCGCAGGTATTCATCGATATGGTTGACCGATACCGGCACTTCGGTCTGACCGCGATTGCGGTAGCCGATATCGCTCATGCGAAGCGACGTGGCATCCGGGCCGATCAGTGTATCGCTGCCCAGCGGCTCCAGGCCGGCATCGCTGCGACCCTGCAGGAAGGAACGGCACAGCGCCGGCGAGCATCCGAAGAGATACGAAATCAGCCAGCCGTGCCGCCGATAGTTGCGCAGCAGATCGAAGTAACTGGCGGAGACGAAATCGCGGCCGGCGTCATGCGACTGGCAGATTTCCGCATACAGCGGCCAGAATTGCGCCGGCAGCGAATAATTGAAGTGAACACCCGAGATCGCCTGCATAACGCCGCCGTAGCGGATCATCAGACCATGCCGGTAGATCGACTTGACGCGGGCCTGGTGCGATCTACCGTACACCGCGATCGGTACGTCGCTTTCCCCGTGCAGCACGCACGGCATGGAACTGGCCCATAACAGCTCTTCGCCCAGCTTGCCGTAGACGAATTGATGCAGGTCCGTCAGGTAATGCATCAGCGCCGGATTGTCCTCGAAAGTGGGGGTGACCAGCTCGGTGAGCGCCTCGGCGTAATCGGTCGTCACGTGCGCGTTCGTGAGCGCCGAGCCAAGACCGCGCGGGTGCGGTGTCTGCGCGATGCCGCCGTCCGGATTCACCCTCAGGGACTCCCGTTCCACCCCCCGCGGGCCACGGGCGAGCAGCCGCTGTTCGCGGCTGTTGATCAGTCCCGCGATGCGTCGTTCGAACAAGCGGTCAACAGCCATTGCAGCCATCCGCTATCCTATCTCCCCCAATTCGCTTCAGCAGACGAAGATCAACGGAGCGCCAGCCATGCAGGTAGGAACCAATGTCAGACGTGTTGCAATCATCGGCGGTATCCGCACGCCATTCGCACGCTCCAATACCGCCTACAGCGCGGTCGACGACCAGGAGCTGTTGACCGCCGCATTGCGAGCCGTCGTCGATCGTTTCAACCTGCACGGCGAGCGGCTCGGCGACGTCATCGCCGGTGCCGTGATCAAGCATGCAAAAGACTATAACCTGACCCGGGAATCGCTGCTGTCGTCCGGCCTGGACCCGCAGACCCCCGGCCTGGATGTCCAGCGCGCCTGCGGTACCAGCCTCGAGGCGGCCATCCTGGTCGCCAACAAGATCGCGCTCGGCCAGATCGACGCCGGCATTGCCGCTGGCGTCGATACCACCAGTGATCCACCGATCGCGTTCCCGAAGTCGTTTCAGCAGAAGCTGCTGCAGGCCGCCCGGGGCCGCACCTTCGGACAGCGCATGAAACCCTGGCTTTCGCTGCGACCGCGCGACTTCAAGCCGGTCCTGCCCGCGGTCGTCGAGCCGCGTACCGGATTGTCGATGGGCCAGAGCTGCGAACTCATGGTACGGACGTGGAGTATCAGCCGTGAGGATCAGGATCGGCTGGCCTATGAGAGCCATTTGAAGGCGACGGCCGCCTGGCGCGACGGATTCTATGACGATCTGGTAACACCCTTTCACGAGCTGTCGACCGATAACAACATTCGCAGCGACACCTCTCTGGAGCGCCTGGCGAAGCTGCGGCCGGCCTACGATTTCAGCGGTCGTGGCACGCTGACGGCCGGCAACAGCACACCGCTCACCGATGGTGCCGCAGCGCTCCTGCTCGCGTCAGAGGAGTGGGCGGCGCAGCGCAAACTGCCGGTGCTGGCGTATATCACTGCCGGCAAGAGCTGGGCGGTGGATTTCGCCAGCGGCCAGGAGGGCCTGCTGATGGCGCCAGCCTATGCGGTCGCCGCCATCCTGCGCGATGTCGGGCTGACGCTGCAGGACTTCGACTTCTATGAAATCCACGAAGCGTTCGCTGCCGTGCCACTGTGCCTGTTCAAAGCGTGGGAATCGGACGACTACTGCCGCGATCGACTGGGTCTCGCCGGCGCGCTCGGATCGATCGATCGCGCGAAGCTGAACCTCCATGGCGGCAGTGTCGCGATCGGCCACCCGTTCGCCGCGACCGGCGCGCGAATCCTCTCGACATTGGCCAAACAGCTGTCGATGAATCCGCAGTCCAGACGCGGCATTGCATCCGCTTGCACGGCGGGGGGCATGGCGGTTACAGCGATCCTGGAACGTGCGTGAGCGGCAGTACCACCAGCCAGGTTCAGCCACTCATGGCCCGCGATGGCCATACCTTCAGTGCTTACATGGCCAGCCCGCCGGGGCGCGCCGCCGACGGCGCGGTCATCGTCCTGCAGGAGATATTCGGCGTGACGCCGTGGCTTCGCCGCGTGACCGATGGTTTTGCCGCGTCAGGCTACCTCGCTGTCGCGCCCTCACTGTTCGATCGCGTCCGTCGGAATATCGTGCTCGGTTACAGCGCGGCGGAAGCCGAAGAAGGCAAGGGGTACCGGGCCCAGATACCGCTCGACAAGGCATGCCTGGATATCGCGGCCTGCGCGGCGGTCATGCGCCATGCCGGCCGCGTGGCGATCCTCGGATTCTGCTGGGGTGGCACGCTGGCGTGGGTTGCCGCCGCCAGACTGAAACCTGCCGCCGCTGTCTGCTACTACGGCGCTGGTCTCGCGGCGCAGTCCGCGCCACCGACCTGCCCGACGCTGCTCCACTTCGCGCAGGCTGATGCCAGCATCCCGCCGGAAGAAGTCGAGCAGCTGCGCGAGGACTTCCCAGCCGGGGAGTTTCATCTCTATCCGGCGCAGCATGCATTTGCGAACGAGGACCGGGCCGATCGCTATGACGCCGCCAGCGCGGCGCTGGCGCGCTCCCGCACCGACGCATTCCTCGCCCGCACCCTGCGACCGGGCCGGTGAACAGCAGCTCGTGAACGACGCCGGTGGCAATGCGGGCGACGCCGCGGTCGCGGTCCTGATGGTCAACACCGGTACGCCACAGGCTCCCACCGCAGCAGCGGTGCGCACATTTCTGCGCAGCTTCCTGTCCGATCCGCGCGTCATCGAACTGCCCCGGGTGTTCTGGCGACCGCTGCTGTGTACCGTGGTGCTGCCGCTGCGCGCTCCGCGCAGCGCGCGCAAGTACCGCCTGATCTGGCAGAACGGCCAGTCGCCACTGATGGCCTTTGGCACACAGCTACGTGCCGCGCTGCAGCGTCAGCTGGGATCGATGCGGGCCGGAGTGCGGGTAGAACAGGCCTTCCTCTACTCCCCGCCACGGGTGCGCACCGTGCTGGAAACGCTGCGCGCCGAAGGTTACCGCCGCATCGTGGTATTGCCATTGTTCCCGCAAAGCAGCGGCAGCAGCACGGGAGCGGTCTACGATCAGGTCTCGGCCGCGCTGCGAAGCTGGCGTGCATTGCCGCACCTGCGGTTCGTGTCGAACTATCATGATGATCCTGAGTACATCGGCTCGCTCAGCGCGAGCCTCGCCGACCATCGACGGTTGCATGGCATGAGCGGCCATGTGCTGTTCTCATTCCATGGCATCCCGATGTCGTATGTCGCTGGCGGCGATCGTTATGCGGACGAATGCAGACAGACGGCGGCGTTGCTCGCGGCCGCGGCCGGGCTGGCGACACATGACTGGAGCCTGGCGTTTCAGTCTCGTTTTGGGGCCAATCGCTGGCTGACTCCGGCAACGGACCGCACGCTCGCCGAGCTGCCGAGGCGCGGGGTCAGGGCCGTGACGGTCATGTGTCCGGGATTCGCAGTCGACTGCCTCGAGACACTCGAAGAAATCGCAATCACCGGAAGAGAGATCTTCATCCGGGCCGGCGGCGAGCGTTTTGATTACGTTCCATCGCTTAACGCGCGCAGCGACCACGCTGCAGCGCTGGCGCAGCTGGTCATGCGCGCTATCGGCGACTGGCCCACGCCTCGTGGCCTGGAAGTTCAAACGGCGTCCTGATCCACATGTTTGGTCAACTTCTCGAACTGTCGATAGCCACTGACGATATCGCCGCCTCGGTGGAGTTTTACGAGCGGCTGGGGTTCTCGCAGCTCACCACCAACGATGCCCTGGAGCATCGCTACGGTGTGCTCAGCGATGGGCGGCTGCACCTGGGATTGCACGAATGCGCCATGGCAAGTCCTGCCGTGACATTCGTGCGGCCGGATGTATCCGGCGCGATGCCGCAGCTCGCGAATGCAGGCATCGAGCCTCACGCAACCGACTTCGGTGAGAACAGTCTGCACCGCGCCGAATTTCGTGACCCGGGCGGCTATCCGGTGGCGCTGCTGGAAGCGCGTACCTATTCACCTGCCGAGAACCGCCATTCGCTCGAATCCCTGTGCGGTTATTTCGCCTTTCTGAGCCTGCCGGAACGCGACTTCAGCGCTGCACGTATCTTCTGGGAACATGCCGGATTCGTGTCGATGGCCGAGGAGGACGATCCGTTTCCGCATCAGCCGCTGACCAGCGATCACCTGGACCTCGCATTCCATTCGCGTCGCACTTTCGACGCGCCGCTGTTGGTGTTCGAAAGCGAGAACATCGCGGTGACAATCGCTCGACTGCGCGCAATCGGCGTCGCCCCATCGGATGAGCTGCCGCGCGGACTCGATCCGGCTCGTCACGCGCTGATCGAAGCACCCGAAGGTACCGCGCTGCTGCTGATACCCGCACCGGGCGATGGCGTTTAGGAGCGATCAGGAAGTTACGCGACTGGCTACCAGCCGGTAGCGCACATGCATGCGCTCGGCAACCCGCAGTGCGCCCAGCGCCACACTGTAAGGAGTCAGTCCGAGCTGGGCGTGGGTCAGATCGAATTCACCGCTGATCTGTAACTCGTGGCCGTCGGCATGCCAGTTGTTGACCGGCACATCGACCTCGGCTGTCACCGTGCGTACCGTCATCGCGGTCGTGATATGCACGCCGTCGGCTGCCTGTCGCAGCTGCTGCGATTGCAGATGTATCGTCGGATAGGACGTCGCATTCAGCAACGCGATTCCCAGCATGTGCTCGCGTGTGCCGGCGATCGCCGCCTCGTCCAGCGTGGTTGAAAAATCAGCGCCTTCTTCGGCACGCAGCGACGCTTCATCCACGCTCAACCCATCGACCGGGAACGACAACTCGAAGCGGCTCTGCTCCACGTCGCCGGCCAATGCCACCGTTCCCGAGAGCGAACGCACCGCGATGACGTGGTTGTGCCCTAGGTGGCCCATCGGGCCGTCGCGATAAACGAGCACCCGCACATCAGAACGCTGCGGATCGATGACGTAGTGCGCAACTGCCGCGGGGACCGTCGCTTTCGGCCCACTGAGCGCTGTACCCGTCGTAGCAGGGGCTCGACCAGCCGGCGGCGAGTGGCACGACGTCAGCGCCAGCAACACGACCAGTGAAGACGCATACCGTCTTATCGGCGCAAGCGACGCGCGTCGCTGTCGTCTCATCGATGTCTGCGGGCGACTTTCTTGGCCGGACGGCGAACTGTCTGGCGGCCCGGGCGAGCCTTGGTCTTTAGCTTCACCTTGGTCTTGGGCTTCGCTTTGCTCTTTAGCTTCACCTTGGCTTTGGTCTTGTTCCTGCTCTTGGCCTTCAACTTGGCCTTCAACTTGGCCTTCGGCTTTGCTTTCACCTTCGCTTTTGCCTTGGCTGGCTTCGGCTTCGGCTTCGGCTTCGCGCTGGCCTTGGCTGTGCCCTTTGTCTTCGTCGGCGTGCCACCCTCTTCGCCGCGCAGCTGAGCGACGATCCCGGGATTCTCGAGTGTCGAGACGTCCTGCGTGATTTCCTCGCCCCGCGCGATCGCGCGCAACAGACGTCGCATGATCTTTCCGGAACGTGTCTTCGGTAGCGCATCCGTAAAGCGCAGATCGTCCGGCTTGGCGATCGGACTGAGTTCCTGCGCAACCCAGTTGCGCAGTTCCGCCGTAAGCCTGGCGACCTCTTCCCCCTGCGGACGCGCTCCGCGGGTGACGACGAACGCGAACACGGACTCGCCCTTTACATCGTGAGGCTTGCCTACCACGGCGGCCTCGGCCACCTTCGGATTGGCGACGAGCGCCGACTCGATTTCCATGGTACCCAGACGATGACCGGCGACATTCAGGACGTCGTCGATGCGGCCCACGATCCAGAAATAGCCGTCGGCATCGCGATGCGCTCCATCGCCGGCCACATAGAAGCGGTTGTTGAATTTCTGCCAGTAAGTGCTGATGTAACGCTCGTTGTCGCGCCACAAAGTGCGCGCCAGCGACGGCCACGGCTTGCGGATGACCAGATAGCCGCCGGCGTTCGGCTTCGTGACCGACTCGCCGCGATCGTCGACGATATCGGCAAAGATACCGGGTAGCGCTCGCGTACAGGATCCCGGCTTGGTGGCCGTGACGCCGGGGAGCGGTGCGATCATCGTGGCGCCGGTCTCCGTCTGCCACCAGGTGTCGACGATCGGACAGCGCTCGCGACCGATCACCCGGTGATACCACATCCACGCTTCCGGGTTGATCGGTTCACCGACAGTGCCCAGCAGCCGCATCTTCGACAGGTCGTGCTTGCTGGGAATGTCGTCGCCGAGCTTCATCAGGGCGCGAATGGCGGTGGGTGCCGTATAGAAAATCGTGACCCCGTGTGCGGCGCAGATCTTCCAGAACCGGCCGCCGTCCGGCACGGTCGGGGCACCCTCATACATCACGAGGGTCGCGCCGGCGGCCAGCGGGCCGTAGGCGACATACGTATGTCCGGTGACCCAGCCAACGTCCGCCGTACACCAGAACACGTCGTCATCGCGCAGGTCGAAGACCCACTCGCAGGTCAGGCGTGCATTGAGCAGATACCCGGCACTCGAGTGCTGAATGCCCTTGGGCTTACCGGTCGAGCCCGAGGTATAGAGCAGGAACAACGGATGCTCCGCATCCACCCATTCCGGCTCACAGTGGGGCGCCTGCCCGTCGATGACCTCGTGCCACCATCGATCGCGCGGCTCATCCATGCTCACGGCAGCATTGGTCCGCTTGAGCACGACCACGTTGCTGATGCTCGGGCATCCATCCGCGAGCGCCTTGTCGACCGCACCCTTCAGATCCAGAGGATGGCCGCCACGCCAGCCACCGTCGGCGGTGATGACGATCTTGGCCTCGGCATCGCGGATGCGATCGCGCAGCGAAGCCGCCGAGAAACCGCCAAAAACCACGGAATGGACGGCGCCGATGCGTGCGCAGGCCTGCATGGCTACGACCGCTTCCGGCACCATCGGCATGTAGATGACGACGCGGTCGCCGCGCTTCACGTCCAGCGCGCGTAACGCATTGGCGAAACGGCAGACATCGGCATGAAGTTCCCGATAGCTGAGGCGGCGGGTATCGCCCGGCTCGCCCTCGAAGATGATCGCGGTCTTGTGGCCGCGCTCGGCCAGGTGAGCGTCGAGGCAGTTCCACGACACATTCAATATGCCGTCGGTAAACCAGCGATAGTTGGGCGCATCGCTGTCATCGAGTGTCGTCGTGAAGGGGCGCTGCCAGTGAAGCTTGTCGCGCGCCAGCTCCGACCAGAAGCCGACGTAGTCCTCTTCGGCACGCTTGTGCAGCTGCTCGAGATCCCGCGGCTTGACCTGCGACTGCCCGGCAAATGCGGCTGACGGAGGGAAACTGCGCGTCTCATTGAGCGCCGACTCAATGTGCTTAGGTTGACTGCTGTTCTTTGCCACAGCTCTCACTCCGTGATCGTTGAGCCGCAGGATACTCCAACTTGCCGGCATCGCTTAACAGCCACAATTCGCAGTAAACTGGGAAGAACACGGAGGCACGAACCATGAGCGATCCGAATCCGATTTCCCGACGCGATGCCCTGAAGCAATTCCTCCTCATCTGCGGGGCGGCCGGTAGCCTCTCGCCGCTGGCGCCGGCACAGGCTGCGATGAATCTGCCGCATCTGTCGTCAGACGATCCCACGGCGCAGGGACTTGGTTACGTGGACGATGGCTCGAAGGTCGACACCAAGAAATACAAAAGCTATGCCGCGGGTCAGAAGTGCGCTACCTGCATGCAGTCGAAGGGCAATGCCGGCGATCCCTGGCTCCAGTGCTCTATCTTTGCCGGCAAGGCCGTCAACGCCAACGGCTGGTGTTCGGTCTGGGTGAAGAAGCCCTCCTGACCGGATGATGTCAGGCGGCGAGCCGGGCGGCCGCGAGGCGCTCGGCCTGCCGTTGCAGTAGCAGTCCGAACCCATGCTGATCGCAGAACGCGGCGAGGCGTTCCAGATCGGGTGGGCGGCACATCAAGTCGCTGCGATCCGTGGTCAGCGGAACGTGGCAGGCAATGCGCGTCAGCGCCTGCGCCCGATATGCCGCTTCCCGATGCTGACGCAGGCGCTCGGCGAGCGTCGCGGCACCCCGCACCGGCAGATCGACCACGTGTTCCAGGCGTTCGAACAATTCATCGAGCGACCCGAATGACCCCATCAGCGCGGCCGCGGTCTTTGGCCCGATGCCCGGCACACCCGGTACGTTATCGACGCTGTCCCCGCGCAGCGCCAGATAGTCGGCCATGCGCTCCGGAGCGGCGCCGAAGCGGTCGGCGATCTCGTGATAGCGATATTGCACAGCGTCGGCGTAGTCCCAGAAGACATCGCCGGGACCTACCAGCTGCGCCAGGTCCTTGTCGCGGGATACGACGGTGACGCGAAGGCCGTGGCTGCGCGACACCGCGGCCAGAGAACCTATCAAGTCGTCCGCCTCGAACTCGCCGCTGGCGAATTCGGCGATGCCCAGGTGACGGCAAAACTCGCGGCACAACGCGAACTGACGTTTCAGGGCCTGTGGCTGTGGCTCGCGATTGGCTTTGTACCGTGGGAACAGGCGATGGCGAAATGAATTGCCCTGCGTCGCATCGAACGCCACGGCCACGTATCGCGGCCGCTCCCGCTCCAGCAGATCGCCCAGGAAGCGGGCAAAGCCGTACAGCGCGTGCGTAGGGTTGCCTTCCCGATCAGCCATCTCGGGAGGCATGGAGTGCCAGGCCCGGAAGACGTACACCGATGCGTCGATCAGATAGACCATGAGGGTCTCAGCTCAACCAGCGGGCGATTCGTTCGTGCAACGGGCTGCTGCGCGGGAAATGAGCAAGCAGATACTCCATCTGGTCAGCCAGTACGCGTCTGCCCTTGAGGAAGATGTACTCGGCATAGGTAGGTGTGAAGGGCACGGCGATCAGCTGCATCTTGGCCTGCTCGGGCGTACGCCACGCCTTCTCGTTGTTGCAGCGCCGGCAGGCGGTCACCACATTCATCCACACATCCAGGCCACCCTGGCTGAACGGACGCACATGGTCGCGGGAGAGTTCGCGGCTCGGGAATCGCTGCGAGCAGTACATGCACAGGTAGGCGTCACGCCTGAACAGGGTCTCGTTATTCAACGGTGGGACATAATCATGGCGCGTATTGCCGGGATTCCCGGTGTGGCCTAACGTAGCGATGATGGAGCTGACTTCCAGCACCGTCCGGTGGCCGCTGAAGGCGTTGACCCCGCCATAGAGACGATAAATCAGCGAACCACACGTATAGGCGATCTGGTCCTGATGATAGAGACGCGCTGCCTCTTTGTAATCGATCCACTCCAGCGGCATACCAGCCACGTCGGTACGCAGGACCATTTGAGACAATGCATGGGGTACTGGACCTTGCGTATCAAAGCGCGGTACCAGAAACAGCTGATCGGGATCGACTGTCACCACATCACCCTTCATAGCGCTGTAAGATACGGCAGGATTATGCGAAAATTCAACGCATAAGGACGTAAACGCGCGCTTCCCATCGTCAGGCACGCGCCAGGGAGATCACTATGCCAGTCACGATTGGCGCGCTGCGTGAGCGCGCGCCCGGGGAAACACGCGTCAGTCTCGTTCCAGAGGTGGCGGACAAGTTCGCGGCGGCGGGTGCGCGCGTATTGATGGAACGCGGCGCTGGCGTCACGGCGCAATTTCCGGATGCTCTCTATAAGAAAGTGGAATGGAGCGACTCGGCCGACAGCATCCTGGCCGAGGCCGATGTGCTGCTGACCGTCCAGCCGCTGAGCATCGATCAGATCCAACGCCTGAAGAGCGGCGCGGTGGTGATCGGCTACATGCAGGCGCACACGCTCATCAGCGAGGTCAAAGCGCTGCGCGACCGGCAGATCACCGCTTTCGCGATGGAACTCGTGCCGCGAATTTCGCGCGCGCAGTCGATGGACGCGCTGTCGTCGCAGGCTGCCGTCGCCGGATACAAGGCAGTGCTGATCGCCGCCAACACACTCGATAAATTCCTGCCGATGCTGACCACCGCGGCGGGAACCATCCGTCCGTCTCAGGTCCTGGTCATCGGTGTCGGCGTGGCCGGGCTTCAGGCGATAGCGACCGCGAAACGCCTGGGCGCCGTGGTCGAAGCCTACGACGTACGTTCGGCGACCAAGGAACAGGTCAAGTCGCTCGGCGCCAAGTTCGTCGAGACGGGCGTTTCGGCAGATGGCGCTGGCGGCTACGCGCGCGAACTGACGGAGGACGAGAAGAAGCAGCAGCAGGAAGTCCTCGATTCGCGTATCGCCCTGGCGGACGCCGTGATCACCACCGCGTCCGTTCCAGGCCGACGCGCCCCTCGCATCGTTTCGCGCGCGGCGGTCGAGCGCATGAAGGCCGGTGCCGTGGTGGTGGATATCGCCGCCGAGCAGGGCGGAAACTGCGAACTCACGCAGGCCGGGCAGACGGTGGTACATCAGGGCGTCAAGATCGTGGGTCCCGTCAATCTGGCGGCGCAACTCGCGCTCAACGCGAGCCAGATGTACGCCGCCAACCTGTTCAATTTCCTGAAACCTGCGATCGACAAACAGGGCAACCTCGCCATCGACTGGCAGGACGAGGTCTTCGACCAGTCCTGCCTGACGCACGCGGGCACGATTAAACACGAACCGACTCGTAAGGTTACGGAGGGCACATGACAGGTATCGTTGCGCTCTATATTTTCATGCTGGCCGCTTTCACCGGCTATGAGGTGATCGCGAAGGTGCCGGTCATCCTTCATACCCCGCTGATGTCGGGCTCCAACTTCGTTCACGGGATCGTGCTCGTCGGCGCCATGGTGGCCCTGGGCGCGGCCAGTACGCCGCTGGAGAAGACCATCGGTTTCATCGGCGTGCTGCTGGCAGCCGGGAACGCGGTGGGTGGCTATGCGGTCACCGAGCGCATGCTGGAAATGTTCACGTCCAGCGGCAGGAAAGGCGGTAAAGCGGCGGGGCATCACTGATGGACCTGTCCAACATGCACATCAGCGCCGACGCGCTGATCCAGGCGAGCTACCTGCTCACCGCGTTCCTGTTCATCATGGGCCTGAAGCGCATGAGCTCGCCGGTGACGGCGCGCAGCGGCATCGTCTGGGCGGGTGCCGGGATGGTGGTGGCGACCGCTGCCACGTTCTTCTTCCCCGGCATGGGCAATTTCGGTCTGATCGCCATCGCGATCGCCATCGGCAGTGCCATCGCCTGGTTCAGCGGGCGACGCGTCGCGATGACCGACATCCCGCAGATGATCGCGCTCTACAACGGCATGGGCGGCGGCGCAGCCGCAGCAATTGCCGCAGTGGAGCTCTATCGCGGTGAGCAGACGACCGCCTCCGCTGCCACACTGGCGGTGATCGGCGGCCTCATCGGCGCCGTGTCCTTCAGCGGCAGCCTGATTGCGTTCGGCAAGCTGCAGGGGCTGATCAAGCGTTCGCTTCGTTTCGGCGGCCAGCAGTTCATCAACATTCTGATCCTGCTGGCGGCGCTCGGGTTGGGCGGCATGATTGCGTCCGGCTACAACGCGACCACGCCGATCGTGACCGGCCTGTTCGCGGCCGCGCTGGTGCTCGGCATCTCGATGACGCTGCCGATCGGCGGCGCCGACATGCCGGTCGTCATCTCGCTCTACAACGCGCTGACGGGTCTGGCAGTGGCGTTCGAAGGCTTCGTACTCGGTAACGCGGCGATGATCATCGCGGGCACCGTGGTGGGTTCCGCCGGCACGCTGCTCACACAGCTGATGGCCAAGGCGATGAATCGTTCGCTGGGCAATGTGCTGTTTTCCGGATTCGGCGAGACCGGTGGCGGTACCGCCGCCGCCGGGGCGGTTACCGGCAGCATGAAGCCGATCGAGGCCAGCGACGTCGGGGTCATGATGGCTTTCGCGCAGAAAGTCATCGTCGTTCCGGGCTACGGCATGGCTGTCGCGCAGGCCCAGCACAAGGTCTGGGAAATGTGCCAGCTGCTGATCGATCGCGGTGTCACGGTCAAGTTTGCGATTCATCCGGTTGCCGGCCGTATGCCCGGTCACATGAACGTACTGCTGGCCGAGGCCGGCGTGCCTTACGACATCATCGCGGACCTGGACGAGATCAATGCGGAGTTCGACACGGCCGATGTGGCGCTGATCATCGGCGCCAACGATGTCGTCAATCCGGTCGCGCGCACCGACAAGTCGAGCCCGATCTACGGCATGCCCATCCTCAATGCCGACAAGGCCAAGAACGTCATCGTCATCAAGCGCGGTCAGGGTGCCGGCTTCTCGGGTATCGAGAACGCACTGTTCTATCTGGACAACACCCGCATGCTGTACGGCGACGGACAGGCCGCGGCCGCATCGCTGATCACAGCCATCAAGTCCGTCTGACGCACACCTCGCCGGTCGCCGCCCCGTTCGGCGCGCGGCTCACCGGCGGCCCGGTGGGGGCCCGAAGTGCGGGTGAAACGACCCTGGCGGCCCATGCTGCATCCTGCGTTCACGCATGTTCTGCAGCATCTGCGAGCGCTGCTGCGGGGTGGCGTTGAGCCAGCGCTGACGAAGCTGTTGACGCTGCTCCGGCGGCAGGCCTGAGAAGGCCCGGTAGTGCTGCCGCACGGCGGCCTGCTCTTCCGGCGGCAACTGCTGAAAGTGTTGCCACCGTTGCCGGATCAGCGCCTGCTGGTCGGGCGGCAACTGCTGCCAGTTGTGGAAACGTTGCTGCGCGCCGCGGCGCTCCTCCGGCGTCATCTGCAACCAGCGGGAAGCGCCGTTGCTCAGGGTCTGCTGGCGCCCGGGCGGCAGGGTGTCCCACTTATTGTGAAAACCTTCGAGGGCCCTCTGCTGGTCCGGGGACAACGACGACCAGTTCACCGGCGGCGGCTCCGACTGCGACCAGACCGGGGTGGTGCTGGCCAGCAAAAACGTCAGCCACACAGCAGGCAGGCGGATCATGGCGGATTCACCGGCACCGGCGGTGCAGTGGTGGCGTCGGCCGCCGGCGATTTCGATGGCGGCGCAGCGCTGACCGGGGGACGGTTGGAGACCGGTTCGGTCGGACCGTTGGGCGCTGCAGCCGATGGGCGGCGGGCGTGCCGCGCGACCTGATCGATATCCGTGTGCGCCAGATAGTCATGCCAATCCTTGTCCTCGGAGTCCACCGAGCCCAGATACTCGAGCAGCGCGGGATCCACCGGATGATCGGCCGCCGGCGTAACTGACAGGAACATCAGATAAGACATACCGGCGACGGCAGCCCCCGAGCGTCGTCTCACGAGCCCATGGAAGCCGAACCGTTCGAGGCTTCATCGGCGGCCCACTCGTAGAAATCGAAATCCACATCCTGATCGCCATTCAACGAGATGCCGTCGGCGTCGTTCAGCATGTCGATGTCCTCCAGCGACGCACTGGCCTGCGCAACGCGTGCCGGCGTCGTGGCTCCGTGCGGCGTCAGCGCGACGAACAGCGCGACGATCACACTCGCCAGCGCACCGGCCGGCACCCATCGCCGCGCCCGCGATGACGACCACTCTCCGCTGGCGCGCGCGGCCAGCGCCGCATGACGTGCCTGTGTCAGTCGAGAGCGGACCGACCCTGGAAGACGCTCCGCACTGTCGAGCAGGACGGCGCGCGTACGCCGCTCGAAGTCGCTTCCCTCCCTCATCTGTCCGCCGGTCTGTTCGCCGGTCATGATCTGAATTCTCCAAGCTTGGCCCGCAGCGACTGCAGGGCCCGAAAATAATGAGTTTTGACGCTACCCTGCGAGCATTTCATCGCTGCGGCTGTCTCGGCAACATTCAGACCCTCGAAATTCCTCAGCAGGAACGCCTCGCGCTGGCGGCCCGGCAGTTCTTTCAGCGCCTGCTCCAGTGCCTGCATTATCTCGTCACCCTCCAGCTGCACGGGCGGGGTCGGGCCGCCATCCACCGCCAGCGCAATCGGGTCGGGTTCGGACTCTTCGTCCGACTGACGCCACGGCATCAACGCGATGACGCGATTGCGGACGGTGCGCCGACGCTGAACGTCACGGATGCGATTCTGGAGAATGCGATAGAAAAGCGGCTTCCATTCCTCGGCCGGACGGGTAGCGTAGCGGGTGCTTAACTGCAGCATCGCGTCCTGCACCACGTCGAGCGCGTCGGCCTCGTGGCTGAGGGCCAGTTGCGCGATCCGGAAGGCCTTCCGTTCGACATCGATCAGGAACGCTTCAAGCGCGCGTGTACCGTCCTGGGTCGTTTCGCGCAACTGGGACTTCCCACCCGGGGCTAGGTCGTTTGTTCTGAGCGTAAGGGTAGCAAAGCTGGACATATTGCGGCATCCGTCGGTAGCGAAGTCTGCTCTCCGTCCGACACAACGACCCTCGCCATCTTTCGGTTGACATCGCGGAGGCCCGCGGAAGGTCGCAAAAATCATCCACTTAAGGGTAAGCAGCTTCAACGGATTTGACACATTGCCGGCAATGACCCCGCAGCGGGCGCCAGCAGCGCCACATGTGCTTGATAATGGTGGACTTTCCAATTGGACAGGTTGTTAACCAAATCGTCATGAAGTCCTTGAATCGTCAATGGTTGCGCTTGAGGCAGACTGGTTGTCCACAGACTTATCCACAGTGACGCGCGACGTGGCCGCCGAGGATTTATCGGCGCCGTGCTATCTGCGGGTCGCGGTCAATGCGCCGCTGCGCAACGGGTTCGACTATCTGCCGCCCGACGGGCGGCCTGCGCGGGACGTCCCGCTCGGTTCACGGGTCCGCGTCCCCATCGGTCGGCGTACTGCGATCGGCATCGTCATCGGGCACGCGACGCAGAGTGCCGTCGACCCGGCCGCGATCAAACCGGTGCACGAAGTCCTCGACGGTCGACCGCTGCTCGACGCGCAGTTGCTGCGGCTGCTGCACTGGACCGCCGACTATTACCACCACCCACTCGGGGAGGTGCTGGCCGCGGCGCTGCCGAAGTCCCTGAAGGAAGGCGCGCCGGCGACGGCGCAGATCGCGATCTGGCAGATAACACCCGCAGGCGCGGCGGCGCTCGAATCCGGTGCCTGCGGTCGGGCCCAGGCACAGGCCGCGCTGCTCACCCTGCTGGCGACACATCCGCAAGGGATGAGCGGCGCCCAGATCGCGAGGCTCCTGTCGGGCTGGCGTGCGCCGGCCCGTGCTCTGCTGCCGCGGGGCTGGGTCGCCACAGCCGTGGTGGAAGCCAGCGAGGCCGCGGTGCCCGGTCGCGAAGTGCCGGGCCACCCGGCGGGTCCTGCGCAGTCCGACGTTTCATCGGCGCCTGCACTGTCGCCCCCGCAGGCCGAGGCCGTAGCGGCGGTCGCCGCCAGCGCCGGACGCTACGAGTGCCTGGTGCTGCGCGGCGCGACCGGCAGCGGCAAGACCGAGGTCTACCTGCGAGCCGCCGCCGCTGTGATCGAGCGGGGTGGCAGTGTCCTGATGCTGGTGCCGGAAATCGCGCTGACTCCACAGCTGGTCGAACGCGTCTCCCGCCGTCTGCCTGCTGACATCGCCGTTCTGCACTCCGGTGTCGGCGACGCCGAGCGGCTGGCCGCCTGGCGGCGCGCGCGCGCGGGCCGGGCGCGCATCGTGCTGGGAACGCGCTCTGCGGTGTTCGCGCCGCTCACCGATCTGCAACTCATCATCGTCGACGAGGAGCATGACGGATCCTATAAGCAATATGACGGCGGCTGCCGATATTCCGGGCGCGACGTCGCGGTCATACGGGCACATCAGCTCGATATCCCGGTGCTGCTGGGGTCGGCAACGCCCAGCTTCGAGACGCTGCACAACGCGCGCGCAGGTCGCTACCGCGAGCTGTTGTTGCCGCGGCGCGAGGATCAGGCGCCGGCGCCGCAGCTGGTGCTGGTGGATCTGCGCTCGCACACACCGCGGCAGGGTCTGGCGGCGCCGGTGACGCAAGCCATTCGCAGACACCTGGGCGCCGGCGGTCAGGTAATCGTCTTCATCAACCGGCGCGGCTACGCGCCGACGCTTCTGTGTACGGCGTGCGGCTGGGTGGCGCCCTGCCCGGATTGCGATGCACGACTGACAGTGCATCAGGGTGAGTCACAGTTGAGCTGTCATCACTGCGGCCATCGCCGGCCCCTGCCCGATGCCTGTCCGCGCTGCGGTTTCCGGGTCAAACCGGTCGGCCAGGGGACCGAACGCGTGGAGCAGACCCTGCGCGAGCTGTTTCCGGCTGAGACCCTGACGCGGCTCGATCGTGATACGGCCACCGGCGCGGCCGACCTCGAGCGCATCGTCGACAGCGTGCAGACCGGCGCGGCGCGCATCCTCGTCGGCACGCAGATGGTGACCAAGGGTCATCACTTTCCGGGCGTCACGCTGGTGGTGGTACTCAACGCGGACCAGGGCCTGTTCAGCGTGGATTTCCGTTCGGCCGAGCGGCTTGCGCAGACCATCGTCCAGGTGGCCGGTCGCGCCGGTCGCGAACAGCAGCGCGGCGAGGTACTGATCCAGACCGAATACCCGGACCACCCGTTGCTGCAGAGCCTGCTGAGCGGCGGTTACGAGGCCTTCGCGACAACAGCGATGGCGGAACGAGAGGCCGCGGGGTGGCCACCCTACAGCCGGCTGGCGGTCCTGCGCGCTTCCAGCGCCGCGAGCGACGGCGCGATGCGCTTTCTGGCCGCCGTCCGTCAGCAGGCGCCGGCCGATCCGGCGGGGCATGGCCGGGTGCGCGTACTCGGTCCCGCTCCCGCCCTGCTGGCGCGGCGGGCCGGGCGATACTACGCACAGCTGCTGATCGAGAGCGCGGAGCGCGCCGCACTGCATCGCTTCATCGACGACTGGCAACCGCAGATCGAAAAACTGGCCCGCCTGCACCGTGTCCGCTACGCGCTCGATGTCGATCCGCTCGACGTGCAGTGACCGATGCGGTCACTGCAGTTAGACTCCCGGCCGCAAAATGTGCCAAGGACATCACCGTTGAAAGCTGAGCTGGAACGTCTGATCGCGGACGCATTGCAAACCCTGGTCGGATCGCTGTTACAGGCGCCGCCGGATCCGGGCTCGATCACGATCGAGCGCGCACGCGATGCCGGCCATGGCGACTACAGCACTAACGTCGCGCTGCGCCTCGCGAAGCAGGCGCGGCGCTCTCCGCGCGATCTGGCGCAGGCGATCGTGCAGGCGCTGCCGCGCAGCGATCTGGTCACGCGCGTCGAAGTCGCGGGCGCCGGCTTCATCAATTTCCACCTGGCGGCGAGTGCGCAGAACGCCGTGCTGCGACAGATCGTCGAACGCGGCGAGCACTTCGGCGAGAGCGACCTCGTCCACGGCCAGCCGTTGCTGATCGAGTTCGTTTCAGTGAATCCGACCGGCCCGCTGCATGTCGGGCACGGCCGCCAGGCCGCGTACGGCGCGACCCTGGCCAACCTGCTGGCGGCGATCGGCCATCGGGTTCACCGCGAGTACTACATCAACGATGCCGGACGCCAGGTCGACATCCTTTCCTTGAGCGTCTGGCTGCGCTACCTGGAGCTGTGCGGCGAAACACTGCCGTTTCCGTCCGACGGTTATCGCGGTGAGTATGTGCGCGGGATCGCGTCATCGCTGCATGCACAGCAGGGTGTCACGCTGCTGCGCCCGGCCGCCGCGGTGCTCGACGGCATCGCGCCCGACGCGCCGGCGGGCGACAAGGACAAGCACGTCGATGCGCTGATCGCCCGCATGCAGTCATTGCTCGGCGACGAGCTGCGCTCACGCGTGCACGAACTGTCACTGTCCTCGATGCTGACGGACATACGGGCCGATCTGCGCGAGTTCGGCGTCGAATTCGATCAGTGGACCTCGGAGCGCGAACTGGTCCGCAGCGGTGCGGTCGAACATGCGATCGAGGCGCTGCGGGCGCGCGATGCGCTGTACGAGAAAGACGGCGCGGTGTGGTTCCGTGCCAGCCAGTACGGCGATGACGAAGACCGTGTGCTGATCCGTTCGAACGGCCAGAAGACCTACTTCGCACCTGACGTCGCCTATCACTTAAACAAATTCGAGCGCGGCTTCGAGCGTCTGATCGACGTGCTCGGTGCCGATCATCATGGTTACGTCGCCCGCGTGCGCGGCGCGCTGGTTGCGATGGGTCGGCCGGGCGATGCACTCGAAGCCTGCCTCATCCAGATCGTCAGTCTGTTCCGCGGCGGCGAGAAGGTGGCGATGGGCAAGCGCGAAGGCCAGTTCGTGACCCTGCGCCAGCTGCGCGAGGAGGTCGGCAACGATGCCTGCCGGCTGTTCTACCTGATGCGCAGCCACGATCAGCATCTGGATTTCGACCTGGAGCTCGCCAAGTCGCGCACCAACGAGAATCCGGTCTATTACATCCAGTACGCGCACGCGCGCGTTCAGAGCGTGCTGCGACAGCTCGCCTCGCGCGAGCTTTCCTATGACGAGACACAGGCGCTGCAGAGTCTGGCGCTGTTGAACAGCGCGCACGAGCAGGCGGTGCTGAAGGAACTCGCGCGCTATCCGGAGATCATCGCTCAGGCGGCGACGGCCCGCACGCCGCACACCGTGGTGCACTATCTTCGCGAACTCGCGAACAGCTTTCACACCTGGTACAACGCCTCGACCTTCATCGTCGAAGAGGCGCCGCTGCGCAACGCGCGTCTGGCGCTGGCCTTAGGGGTGCGTCAGGTCTTGCGAAATGGACTGGCGCTGATGGGCATCTGCGCGCCAGACAGCATGTGAGCGGCAAGCGGCTCACCGGGCGCGACTACAAGCGCCCCC
>DATBAM010000081.1:0-5580 GCA_036271535.1 Steroidobacteraceae bacterium
TCGGACTGCAGGAATCGTTTGACGGCCGCTTCGTGGCGGCGATAGCGCGCGACATCGCGCCTCAACCGCTGGATGAATGATGGCGAGGCGATATTCGGGGGCAGCAGTTGCGGACTGCGGGCAGCGAACGCGGCGTAGCGATCGACGCGCTCCCCTAGCGGAGCTTCATCGAAGGGGATGGCATCGTCCGCCGCAGCCGCGACGGGATCGAACGGGAACAGCGCCTCCACCTGCGAGGACATGCGGCCCGATTTATGGGCCGCCACCAGCCGGGCGAGGGTCAAAACGACGCTGCGGTAGTACTCGAGCGGTGACGAGAGCGCCTGATCCATGCACTTCGGGTGCATCGGTTCGATGTCGCCGCTGCCGAAAGCGATGCGCTGAGTGATCAGCAGACCCGTGCCCGAGGCGTGCTCGAAGTCGGCGAAATACGCGATCGGCACGCTGATCGGAAAGTCCGGCTGGCGCGTCAGGGTCCCAAAACGGACCTCGGCCTCCAATTCATAACGCCGCCGGTCGCGAAAGGCATCGTCGAAGTCGCGCGAGAATTTGACGAACAGATCGTTGTGCAGCCCTGGCGCGGGTTCGGCGTACTGCACGGACAGCAGCACCTTGTGGCCCGAGTTGCCGCCGGGAAACGATTCACAGCGTGTGATACTCACGACTGCGTTGGTGAGCGGAAGCGAGCCGAAGCGCTGGAATGCCTGCGTCAGGAAGTCGGCGCCAGCCTGCTTCAACGCCGCCGCATGGGCGGGAATTTTCAACCCTGTGGTGTTGCCGAGGACGAAGTCCACCCACACCGGCTCGGGGTAGGTCGTCATCGATCGTGGGGTTGCGTCATGACGAGATCCTGCCACAGACCGGGCTCGCCATAACCTGTCCGCTTGAGGCCGCCGCTGTCGGGATGCCAGAATGCCCGCCCTCTCCCGGGTTTATCGAGGCGGTTGGATAGCAATGGAATTTGCCTGGAACGATGAACAGCGCGCTTTTCGCGAGACTGTTCGTTCCTTTTTGACAGCGAACCTGCCGAGCGATTGGGAACAGATTGCCCATGGACCCGGCTCGCATTCGCAGAGCGCGTTCTCGAAGCAGTTCTGCGCACGCCTCGCCGATGCGGGTCTGATGGTGCCTCACTGGCCCAAACGCTGGGGCGGACGCGAAGCCGATGCCTGGACCGCCTTCATCCTGGCCGAGGAGATGTGGGAAGCAGGCGAGCCGCGCGGCGGTCAGTACATGAATGTGAACTGGATCGGCCCGACGCTGATGCGATTCGGTTCGCCGGCCCAGCAGGAACAGTACATACCGCCGATGGCGCGCGGCCAGACGATCTGGTGCCAGGGATTCTCGGAACCGGAGGCAGGATCGGATCTGGCTTCGCTGCGCACACGCGCCGAGAAAACCGGGTCGACCTATCGCGTCAACGGGCAGAAGATCTGGACGTCCTACGCAGGCGACGCCGACACTTGTTTCCTGCTGGCGCGAACCAGTCCCGGCAAGAACGGCATCTCCGTGTTCCTGGTTCCGATGAGCACGCCAGGGATCATCGTGCGCGAGATCCCCAGCATCATCGGCGAGGGCGATATCCACGAGGTGTTCTGGGACAACGTGGAAATTCCGCAGACCACGCTGCTCGGTGCCGAGGGTCAGGCCTGGGAGATCGCGCGTACGGCCCTGGCATTGGAGCGTGTGGGTATACCGCGTTTTGCGCTGGCCAGCCGCACTCTGCATAGAGCCGTGGCAGGGCTCCAGCAGGCCGGGCGCTTCGGCCATGGCGCCATCGAGCAGGCCGCCAAAGCCCGCGCGGCCTGCGAGGCGGCGCGTTTCTACAGCTACAGCATCATCGACCAGCGACAGCACGGCGTACCGACGGGACCTGAGGCCAGCGCTGCGCGCTTTGCCACCGTCATGGCCGAACGACTGGTCAGTGAATTCGTGGTCGAGCATGTGCCCGGGGCATTGGCCGGCGAGGATCCGATGTTGCTGGTACATCATCAGCGCGGCATCGTTGCCGGCATCGCTTCCGGCGCTGCCGAGATCCAGCTCAATCTGATCGCGACCGAGCTGCTGCAATTGCCGCGAGAGCCCCGCTAATGGACTTCAGACTCAATTCGGACCAGGAATCACTGGTCTCCGCGATCGACAGGCTGGCGGGTCAGTTCGAAGCCAAGCCGACCGACTTCCACGGTTTCGCGTTGGCGGGGCCGGCGCTGGAAAAAGAGCTGGAGGAGGGCGGCTACTTCGACATCGCGCAGGTTCCGGAATTCGGACCGCTTTGCGCCGCGATGGCGGTCGAGCGTCTGGCACGGCTGCCGTATACGGCAGAGGCGGCACTCTCGATGCTGGTAAGGCCCCAGCTGCCGGGTGAATGGCCACGACCACTGGCGGTGGTCGAGAATGGCGGTCCCGGTCGCTTCGTCGCCGGCGCCCAGACCATCGTGCTGATCGATGGTGACGAGATGGGGCTGACGCAGCCGGGTGCGAACGCCACCGCAGGCGTCGAGTCGCTGTTCGCCTATCCGATGGGCAAGCTGATCAAGCGCGGTGAAGTGACCCGTCTGGACGCACAGGATGCGTCGAACGTGCGCAAATGGCTACGTGTGGCGCTGGCCGCGGAAGCCAGCGGACTGCTGCGCGCGGCCGTCGACTCAGCGGTCGATCATCTGACTCAGCGCAAGCAATTCGGGCGACCGCTTGGCACCTTCCAGGCACTGCGACACCGCATGGCAGAGTGCGCGGTGCTTTCCGGCGGTGTGCGTTGGCTCGCTCTCAAGGCGGCCGGCACGCAGGATGCCGGTGACGCCGCGCTCGCGGCGATGCATGCGCAGGAGAGCGCGACGCGGGTGATCTACGACGTTCACCAGATGCTCGCGGCGATGGGCATGACGCTGGAGCACCCGCTGCATCTGTGGACCTATCGCCTGAAGGCGCTGCTGTCGGAGCTGGGCGGCCGCGGTGGCCAGGCACTCGCGGTCGCGCAGAACGTTTTCAAGCAGGCTTAGCGCGATAGTTTTTTTCTGGCCGCGTGCCGGCTTCTTCAGCGCGGCCCCTTGGGAAGGCCCAGCACGCGCTCGGCAATGATGTTGCGCTGAATTTCGGCCGTGCCACCGGCGATCGTCTCCGAGAATGCGTCGAGATAGTCATGGCCCCAGCCATGCTGACCCACGACCTCGGGAGCATCGATGCCGTAGAGGTCGATCGCCGCGGCGGCGACCCGCTGCGAGAACTCGGCAAAGCTCAGGCGCATCATCGATCCGCTCGAGTCGGGCACCGAATTTTCGCTGTCCAGCGCAAAGCGATAAGTGGTCGCACGGATCGATGCGCCTTCCGCGCGCAGCCGCGCCAGGCGCAGTCGCAGCTCGTGCCGTTCGGCTGGGCACGCCGCGAGCAGCTGTTCGACCTTGAGCGTGACACCGATCAGCAGCGCGAGTGCCGCGGTACCACGCTCGAAGCTGAGCGTCGACATGGCCGTCGCCCAGCCGTTGTTGAGTCCGCCGACAACATTGGAAAGCGGAACCCGTACCGATTCGTAGAACACTTCGCAATATTTTTGCGGACCGGCCATCGTGCGGATCGGCCGCACCGTGATGCCCGGCGACTTCATCGAGCAGATCACCCAGCTCAGCGCCGCGGAGGTCTTGGCGGCAGGATCGGTCCGGATCAGCAGTTCCTGCCAGTCTGCGTAGTCGGCGAAGCTCGACCAGAGCTTGTGCCCATCGATGACGAGTTCATCGCCTTCGACGCGCCCGCGCGTGCGCAGACTTCCCAGGTCCGAACCGGTGCCCGGTTCGGAGAAGCCCTGACACCAGATCACCTCGCCGTTGAGGAACTTCGGCAGGTGGTAGGCCTTCTGCTCTGCGGTCCCGCACGCCATCAGCGTCGGTGCGGCATGATTCAGGCCCGTGAACGAGGCATTCAGCGGTGAGGGCGCACCGGCGCGCGCATATTCCTCGAACCAGACGATCTGCTCGAGCACCGACAGTCCGCGACCGCCGAATTGCTTCGGCCACGAGATACCTGCCCAGCCGCCCTGCGCCTGGGTGCGCTGCCATCGCAATACGAACTCGCGAGCCGCGGTGCCGTCGCCGGGCGCGGGCTCAGTCGGTACGTTGGCCTCGAGCCACTGGCGTGCCTCACGCCGGAAGGTCGCGATCGAGCCTGTCATGATTGGTTGCCTGTCTCCTGTCGACGCCGTGGCGGTCAGCGCTTCGGGGCGAGCGTCGCCCGGATCTGATGTTTCAGTACCTTGCCCGCGGGATTCTTCGGCAGCGAGTCCCAGATGACCACCTGCTCCGGTACCTTGAATGTTGCGACTTTCAGCGCGTCGAGAAAGCTGCGCAGGCTGGCCACGTCCGGTCCGGGAAGTGCCTTGGGAACGATAACGGCGCACGCGCGCTCACCGGTGCGGGCATCCGGCAGGCCTACGATGGCAATCTCGGCGATATCGGGATGCCTGACCAGCATGTCCTCGACTTCTTTCGGTGAGATGTTCTCGCCGTTGCGAATGATGATGTCCTTGGCGCGGCCGGTCACGACCAGATAGCGTCCGTCGACCCAGCGTCCGACGTCGCCGCTGCGGAAGAAGCCCTCTGCGTCGAACGAAGCGGTCTCGTCTTCGGCATGCAGATAGCCAAGTAGCATCTGGGGTCCGCGGGCACAGATCTCGCCTTCCCCTGTCGGCGCGGCACTGTGCTCGACGAGCTTGATGTCGGCGAGGCCCGCGCAGCCGTCAGTCTCGGCGGCGTGCGCCACGTCGTCGCGCCGCATGACGCCCACCGTGGCGACCGGCACCTCGGTCGAGCCGTAGACACGCGAGACGACAGCGCGCTCGAAGTAGCCGGCCGCGGTTCTCACGAGGCTCGGCGGAACCGATGCACCGCCGCAGATGAAAACCTTGAGACTCGGGAGTCGTGTCGATGCGCGCTGCGCGGCCGCCAGCATCTGCTCGAGGAAAGGCGTGGCACCGGCCATGTGAGTGCAGCCCTCCGCATCCATCAGCCGGACAGCGTCATCGGCGTTCCACCGATCCATCAGCACGGCAGTCGTACCCAGCAGCAGCGGCGACTCGAAGGCGTAGATCGAACCACCGATGTGCGCTATGGGAGAAGGGACGAGGAACTTGTCACCCGGTTCGATGAGCCAGTGCTCGCGCAGCTGGCTGATCAGCGCATGAATCGTGTTGTGGCTGTGCAGAACGCCCTTGGGACGTCCCGTGGTGCCGGAGGTATACATCACCATCCGGATCGCGTCTGCTTCCTGGACGGGCAGCGTGGCGGGTTCGACCTGCGTCCTGGCGAACGTTTCGAAGGGGATATGGGCGCCAGCATCGCCCCGCACCACGACAACCTCGGGCGGCGCCGGCAGCTGCGCCACCACCCGGCTCATCATGCCGGCGTAGTCGAATTGTTTCAGGCTCGACGGTATGAAGATCAGCCGCGTCTGCACATCCTGCAGGATGAATGCGACTTCATGATCCCGCAGCGAGGGCAGAATCGGATTGACCACCATGCCGGCCAATGTTGCGCCCAGATAGACGACCGCGGCCTCGTGCCAGTTCGGCAGCATGAACGACACCACACTGCC
>DATBAM010000082.1:0-7535 GCA_036271535.1 Steroidobacteraceae bacterium
AATGACTCGATTTGTATTCGTCACCGGCGGCGTCGTTTCCTCTTTGGGGAAGGGCATTGCCGCTGCGTCGTTGGGCGCGATCCTTGAAGGCCGAGGCCTCAAGGTATCGATGGTCAAACTTGACCCCTATATCAACGTCGACCCGGGGACCATGAGTCCTTTCCAGCACGGCGAAGTCTTCGTCACCGCAGACGGGACGGAGACCGACCTGGATCTGGGGCACTACGAGCGCTTCGTGCGCACCGTCACCGGCCGTCATAGCAATTTCACCACCGGTCGCATCTACGAGCGCGTGATCGCCAAAGAGCGGCGGGGTGATTATCTGGGCGCGACCGTGCAGGTGATTCCGCATATCACCGACGAAATCAAGCGCAGCATCATGCTGGGCGCCGGTGATGCCGATGTCTGCATGGTGGAGATCGGCGGTACGGTCGGTGACATCGAGTCGTTGCCGTTCCTCGAGGCCATCCGCCAGCTGGGTGTCGAACTCGGTCGCAGTCAGGCGATCTATATGCACCTGACCCTGGTGCCCGTGGTCGGCGGGTCCGGTGAGATCAAGACCAAGCCGACGCAACACTCCGTGAAAGAGTTGCGTGGGATCGGAATTCAGCCGGACATCCTGCTCTGCCGCAGCAAGCATCCGCTTCCCGAAGAGCAGCGGCGCAAGATCGCCCTATTCACCAACGTCGAAGAGCGTGCGGTCATCTCCGCGATCGATGCCGATGACATCTACCGCATCCCGCTGCTGCTGCACGAGCAGAACCTCGACGAGTTCGTGGTCGAGAAGCTGCGGCTGGAAGTCCCCCCGGCGGACCTGAATGCATGGCGTCAGGTGGTCAGCGCCAAGATAAACCCGGACGGCCAGATCGACATCGCGATGGTCGGCAAGTACGTGCAGATCCGCGACTCCTATATATCGCTCAACGAAGCGTTGATGCATGGCGGTCTCAAGACGCGCACGCGGATCAAGCTGCACTACATCGAGTCGACCGACATCGAGAAGGAAGGCGTCGGCTGCCTCGCCGGCATGGACGCGATCCTGGTTCCCGGCGGTTTCGGCGAGCGCGGCATCGAAGGCAAGATCCAGGCGGTGCGTTATGCACGCGAACAGGGTATTCCCTACCTGGGCATCTGCCTGGGGATGCAACTTGCGATCATCGAATTCGGACGCAACGCGCTGATGCTGACGGACGCGCACAGCACTGAGTTCAATCGCACCACGGCGCATCCGGTCATCGCACTGATCACTGAATGGCAGGATCGCGGCAGCGGTGTACAGCAGCGCAGCGAATCTTCGCAGCTCGGCGGCACGATGCGCCTGGGGGCACAGGACGTCAGTCTGCAGGCCGGTTCACGGGCCCGCGAACTCTATGGGCGTGACGGTATCGCCGAACGTCACCGGCACCGCTTCGAGTTCAATAACAACTACCTGGATGCCTATACGCATGCCGGGCTGCGGTTCTCGGGATTTTCACGCGACGGCCTGGTCGAGATCGTCGAGCTGCCGAGTCACCCCTGGTTCGTGGCCACCCAATTTCATCCTGAATTTACGTCGAACCCGCGCGATGGCCATCCGCTGTTCACCGGCTTCGTGCGCGCGGCGCGCAACTATCGCGCCTCGCAGCTGCCGGCTGCAGCCGGCGCATGAAGCTGGCGGGGTTCGAAGCCGGTATCGACCAGCCGCTGTTCCTGATTGCCGGTCCCTGTGTGATCGAGTCCGAGGCGCTGGTACAGGAAGTGGCCGGAACGCTGAAGGAGATCACCGCCAAGCTGGGCGTTCCGTTGATTTTCAAGGCGTCGTTCGATAAGGCAAACCGCTCGTCGGCCTCGAGCTTTCGCGGTCCCGGCATCGAGGCCGGACTGGCAGCACTGCAATCCGTGAAGCGCCATTTCGGCTTACCCGTGCTGACCGATGTTCACGAGGACACGCCGATCGGCGAGGTCGCCGCGGTGGTCGACGTGTTGCAGACGCCCGCGTTCCTGTGTCGTCAGACCAATTTCATCCGCAACGTCGCGGCCGCCGGGCGTCCGGTGAACATCAAAAAAGGCCAGTTCCTGTCGCCGTGGGAAATGCAGAACGTGGTCGACAAGGCACGCTCGACCGGCAATCAGCAGATCATGGTTTGTGAGCGCGGCTTCAGTTTCGGATACAACAATCTGATCACCGACATGCGCTCGTTGGCCGTCATGCGTGCGACCGGCTGCCCGGTGGTGTTCGACGCGACTCACTCGGTGCAGCTTCCCGGCGGCCAGGGCAATGCGTCGGGCGGCCAGCGCGAATTCGTCCCCGTGCTGGCGCGTGCAGCCGTTGCCGCCGGCATCGCGGGTATTTTCATGGAAACGCATCCGCGGCCCGAAGCCGCGCTGTCGGACGGTCCGAATGCGTGGCCGTTGAAGCACATGTCAGCGTTGCTGACCACATTGAAACAGCTGGACGTCGCGACGAAGTCACGTCCGTTCGAGGAATCCCTGCTATGAGCCAGATCACGAAGATTCACGCACGCGAGATCATCGATTCACGCGGCAACCCGACCATCGAAGCGGATGTCACGCTGCAGTCCGGCGCGCTGGGCCGCGCGGCGGTGCCGTCGGGTGCATCCACCGGCACACGCGAAGCGGTCGAACTGCGCGACGGCGACCCGAAGCGTTATCTGGGCAAGGGTGTCACCCGCGCAGTCGACAACGTCAATACCGTGTTGCGCGAAGCGCTGATCGGCAAGGAAGCAACGGACCAGGCCGCGATCGACCATCGCATGATCGAGCTCGACGGGACGCCTACCAAGGGTAAGCTCGGTGCCAATGCGCTGCTCGCCGTATCGCTCGCGAATGCGCACGCGGTGGCGGCCGAGGCGGGCCAGCCGCTGTTCAAGCACCTTCTGGGCAAGCGCGAACCGGTCATGCCGGTGCCGATGATGAACATCATCAACGGCGGTGCGCATGCCAACAACAGCCTCGACATCCAGGAGTTCATGATCCTGCCGGTCGGCGCGCCATCGTTGCGCGAGGCGATCCGCTATGGTGCCGAGGTGTTCCACAGCCTGAAGAAGATCCTCAACGGGCGTGACCTCTCGACCTCGGTCGGCGACGAGGGTGGCTTTGCGCCCAATCTGCCGTCGAACGAGGCAGCGCTGCAGGTGATCCTGGAGGCGATCGAGACCGCGGGCTACAAGCCAGGCAAGGACATCTATCTGGGTCTCGACGTCGCCAGTTCGGAGTTCTTCCGCGACGGCAAGTACGAACTCGAGTCCGAGCACCGCAGCTTCACGTCGGCGGAGTTCACGCAGTATCTGTCGGCACTGGCGTCGAAATACCCGATCATCACGATCGAAGACGGCATGAGCGAGGGCGACTGGGCCGGGTGGTCACTGCTGACCCAGGCGCTGGGCCGCAAGGTGCAGCTGGTCGGTGACGATCTGTTCGTTACCAATTCGAAGATCCTCGCCGAGGGGATCTCGCGCAACATCGCCAATGCGATCCTGATCAAGGTCAACCAGATCGGAACGTTGACCGAAACGCTCGAGGCGATCTCGATGGCGGAGCAGGCGCATTACGCGTCCGTCGTCTCGCATCGCTCAGGCGAGACGGAGGACACGACGATCGCGGATCTTGCCGTCGCGACCGCGGCCACGCAGATCAAAACCGGTTCGATGTCACGCTCCGATCGCGTCGCCAAGTACAACCAGCTGCTTCGTATCGAAGAGCAGCTCGGCGGCAAGCCACGTTACGCGGGCCGCGAGGCGTTTCCCATCGTGATTCCCTAGTCGTGATACGCTAGCGCGCGCATGAAATGGCTGCTGGCAGTACTGGCTGTTGCACTGCTGTTGCTGCAGTACCGGATGTTTCTGTCGAACGACGGTATCCGGGAAGTGCTGCGGCTTCAGAGCGCGGTCGCGACTCAGCAGTCGGAGAACGAGCGGCTGGCCGAGCGCAACCGGCAGCTGGCCGCCGAAGTGCATGACTTGAAGCAGGGTTACGCAGCGCTCGAAGAACGCGCCCGCAGCGATCTGGGCATGGTCGCCGGCAATGAAACGTTCTATCAGGTGGTGCCGCCGCGTTCCGCGGCGCCGGCCACGGGACCGCTGCCGGAGGTTCCGGTCGACCCGCCGCAGCGTACGGCGCAAGCGCAGTAGTCGTCAGATAATAGTCAGACAGTAGTCAGGCAACAGTCACCGTGCATTACTGGCTCGTGATGCCCGCCGCCGGCGCCGGTCGCAGGTTCGGCAGCGCGAAACAGTACGCGCCGATGGGTCGGAGCACGGTGCTGGAGACTTCGCTGCGCCCTTTTCTGGATGATGCGCTGTGCCGCGGTGTGGCCCTGGTGCTAGCAGCTGACGATCCGCAGCGCGAACGCCTGGCGCGCGCACTGGGCGACAGGGTGATGCTGGTCGACGGGGGCAGCGAGCGCGGACAGTCGGTGTGCAATGGGCTGCAGGCCCTGGCGTCGCACGCGGGCGAGGAGGATTGGGTGCTGGTCCACGATGCGGCGCGGCCGACGCTGAGTGCGGGCGACCTCGCACGCCTGCTGCGCGAGGGCGCCGAGGATGCGGTCGGCGCGCTGCTGGCGACGCCGGTGGCGGACACGATCAAGCGGGCAGCCGCCATCGACCCGGCATCCGCGGAAGCACGCTGCGACGCGACCGTGTCGCGCGAGGGCCTGTGGCTGGCGCAGACGCCGCAGATGTTTCGTTACGGCCCGCTGCGGCAGGCGTTGGAGCGTGCGATGAGGGAAGGGCGCACGCCGACCGACGAAGCGCAGGCGATGGAATGGCAGGGGCAGCTGGCTCGGCTGGTGGCTTCCCAGGATCAGAACATCAAAGTGACGCGCCAATCCGATCTCGCACTGGCGGAATCGATCTTGCGTCAGAGGACGAGCGGATGAGAAGCGGATGAGAGTGGGGTCAGGTATCGACGTACATGCGTTCGGGCCAGGCGATGCGGTGATGCTCGGGGGCGTACGTATCCCGCACGATCATGGCGTGCTCGCACATTCGGACGGCGATGTCCTGCTGCATGCGCTGGTGGACGCGATGCTCGGCGCCGCCGCGCTCGGCGACATCGGACAGCACTTTCCGGATACCGACCCGCAGTGGAAGGGTGCTGCCAGCGAACGTTTCGTGACTGCCACGGTGCGGATGCTGGCGCGCCAGTCGCAGCAGATCGTCAACGCGGACCTGACTCTGCTGGCGGAGCGTCCACGGATCGGGCCGCACCGCGACGCGATTCGTCGTCGGGTAGCAGAGCTTCTGTCGCTGCCCGAACAGTGCGTCAACCTGAAGGCCACCACCACCGAGCACCTGGGTTTCGTCGGACGCCAGGAAGGTCTGATGGCGATGGCGACGGTATTGATCGATGACATCGAAAACATCAAAGCCGGTTGAGCAGGACCAGCGTCGCCCCCGTCCCGCCGGCCAGGGGCCGCGCCGAGACGAAGGCCAGCACGGCATCGCTCCGGCGCAGCAGTGCGTTGACCGTGTTCTTGATGATGGGACCCCGGGTGCCGGAGCGCAGTCCCTTGCCATGTATCACCCTGACACAGCGCAAGCCCTCGGCCTGTGCTTCGTGGATGAACGCGTCAAGGCGTGGCGAGGCTTCGGCGACCACCATGCCGTGAAGGTCGATCTCGGCTTCGACCCGATGCTGTCCCCGACGCAGCCGGCGCAGCACGGTCTCGGGAACGCCTGCACGACGGAACACCAGTTCCTGGTCTGGCTGCACCTCGTAGAGGTCGGCTCCGGGCGCAAGGGCTTCGAGGCGCTCCGGATCGACACCCCGGGAACGCATGCCCCGCACGCCGCGGCCACTGCGCGTCCGGGCCGGGCGCCCGGTCTGCTGAGCACGCTTTGAGGGCTTCAGCGGCACCACATCGCGCATCGCATGTCGGAACACTGCCCGATCGTCATCCTCGGATTGTTCGTCCTCGTGCATCATTCAATTATATTGTCGCGCGGCATGGGCGCCTTCCTGCCCGATAACGTCGATGAAAATACTGGTCACTAACGACGATGGATACCGGGCCGAGGGTATTGCGCACTTAAGTCGCGCCATGTCCGCTATCGGCGAGGTGACGGTGGTGGCACCGGACCGCAACCGGAGCGGCGCCGGCAATTCGCTGACCCTCGACGTGCCACTGCGGCTGCTGGAATCCGAGTCCGGCGTCTACTACGTCGCCGGCACGCCGACCGACTGCGTGCACCTGGCGATTTCCGGCGCACTGGAACAAAACTTCGACATGGTCGCATCGGGGATCAACGATGGCGCCAACCTGGGCGATGACGTGCTTTATTCGGGTACGGTGGCGGCGGCGATCGAGGGGCGCTTCCTCGGCCTGCCGACGCTCGCGGTGTCCCTTTGCACTTCTGCGGGTGGTCCGCGTCATTTCGATACCGCGGCTCGGGTAGCGGGCATGTTGTTGACCGCGCTGCTCAAGGCGCCGGCGCTGGAAGCTCCGCTGATACTGAACATCAACGTACCAGACCGGCCGTTCGATGCGCTGGCTGGTTTCGTCAGCACCCGACTTGGCTTCCGGCATCGCTCCGAGCCGGTGATGGCGTCGAAAGATCCTCGGGGCAGGCCGGTCTACTGGATCGGCGCCGCGGGCGCGGGCGCGGATGCCGGCCCCGGCACGGATTTCATGGCGATCGCCGAGGGCTACGTGTCGGTCACGCCGTTGTCGATCGATCTCACTCGCCATGCAGCACTGCCGACAGTCTCCCAATGGCTGCAGGGTCTGGGAAGTCCATGATGGATCATGCACGGTTCGCCGGCATCGGCATGACCTCGGCGCGTACGCGCGAACGACTGGTCCAGCGGCTGCGCGAGCAGGGCATCAGCAACCTGTCGGTGCTCGACCGGGTGAAGACCGTACCGCGCCACATTTTCGTCGACGAAGCCATAGCCAGCCGCGCCTATGAAGACACCGCGTTACCGATCGGGTACGGACAGACGATTTCGCAACCGTACATCGTCGCGCGGATGACGGAGGCTTTGCTCGAGGGAGGCCCTCTGACCAAGGTGCTGGAGGTCGGTACTGGCTGTGGCTATCAGACCGCGGTACTGGCGCCATTCGTCGGTCGTATCTACTCGGTCGAACGCATCGAGGCTCTGTTCAAGCGCGCCAAAGAACGACTCAAGGAACTGGGCATAGGCAACGTCCGGCTGAAACACGGCGACGGTATCAAGGGCTGGAAGACCCAGGCCCCGTTCGACGGGATTCTGATCGCCGCCGCGCCGCTCACGATCCCCGATGGTCTGATCGAGCAGCTCGCAATCGGCGGCCGCCTGCTCGTACCGGTGGGCCCGGAAGGACAGCAGAAACTGGTGCGTATCACGCGCCGTGAACAGGGCATCGAGCGCCGCGTGCTCGAGTCCGTCGCGTTTGTGCCGTTGGTAGGCGGCGTCAGCTAGCGCTATCTCGAAATAGCCTTAAATTAACACCTTAAGTCATTGAAAATATTATACTCAAAGTGAGGGGCTTGTAAAATCAACAGTCTGCAGACTAAGATGAATTCGCTGTCTGCAGTTGGCGACACAAGAAC
>DATBAM010000083.1:0-19922 GCA_036271535.1 Steroidobacteraceae bacterium
CGCCGGCGTGGCAACGGGCGGCGGTGAGGTCGCGCCCGCGGACGGCGCTGCCATGAGTGCAGGCTTCGCGGGACCTGCGAGCTTCATCAGATTGATCGACCCATCGGCCTCGCGCCACACCTGCAGCGCCGGCTTCTGCAGCACGATTTCGCCGACGCTGGCGGTGCGATCGCCGACGACGACCCGGGTATCGTTGACATCGAGTTCAGGCAACGATACCCACGGCGTGTCGCCCGGCGGCGCATCCTTCGGCGCGATCGCGAGCTGATGAATCGAAAGGCTCGGCAATGTCACGCTGATCGCCGGCGCCGCGCCACTTCGCACAGTGAACTGATATTGACCCTTGAGGTCCAGGGTGCCGCCGTTCAGTGCACACGGCAGCGAGTCCTCGAGATACGAGGCGATCGTCGTCGCCTTCAGCGCCGAAACCGAAAACGTACCGCTGGAAGACAGCGGTCGCAGGGCGAACTGGCCCGACCAGTCGAAGCGTTCACCAGCCAGCGACGCCGCACTGAACTGATAGCGGTTCTCGAAATCCCCCTGGGTGCGGAAGTCATTCAGATCGAATTCGATCGGCGTCAGCGTCGCGGTAAAAGGCTGCTCGTCGCGACTGCGATCTTCGAAGTGCACCTTGCCCTGGTGCATGCTGAAGAGGCCGACGCGCACGCGCGGCAACGAAGCGTTGGGTTTCGGCGGGGGCGGCGGCTCGTTACCGGGCGGGGCCAGTTTCTCGAGGTTGAGCGATCCGTCCTTGTTGATGATGACGTCGACCGACGGCGCCTGCAGCTTGATGTCCGCCAGGCTCCACGCCCCGTGGAACAACGATGCCATCGCATTGAATTCGACGTGCAGCATCCCGAACGAGGCGATCGCGCTGCCATCGGCTTCCGTCAGATTCAGTCCATGGATCTCGACTGCCAGCAGGAACGGATTGAACTTCAGATCATCGATCGTCAGACGCCGGTGCAGGTCGTTCTGCACATAGGCGATCGCCTTGGTGCGCGCGATGTATGGCACGAGCAGGAAACCGCCCAGGGTATAGAGCAACAACAGCCCGACGATGACCCCAATCGCGATCGCATGGCGGCGCAGCCACGGCTGCGCTGGCGGTTTTTGTGCGTTATCGGCCGAACGTTCCATATTCGAGAAAGCTTCCCGTCTCTCGTGCTACGCGTGCCGAAAACAGCATCCCGGAATGCGACGCGCGCAGACACAGATGCTGTTTGGCCCCTGGCAACCGGGTCTCGGAGACCGCAATGACGCCGTCGTTCTCTTCGCGGAATCTTACCAGCAATTTGGCAAGACCCATGCTGGACGACCCGGCGATGATTCCCAGCTCGCGCGCCGGGCCCCAATGACGTTGCGGCTGTCTCAGCAGCTCTTCGGCGACGGTCGCACCCAAAATGGTCCGGCCCCAGGCCCATTGGCCGATATGACGGACGGCCTGGCTGGCGACTGACGGCGTGCCGATGAACACCACACGCCCCGGCCGGTTCACCGGGTAGCGTTCCAGGCAGCGCAGGATGACAAGCCCGCCGAGGCTGTGACCCACCAGGTGAACCTGCGGAGCCTCGACTGCCGCGATCGCATCCGCCAGCGCCGCGATGTGCGCCGCCAGCGGCTTGCGCACCGAGGCGTAGCGAAATGTCAGCGTCTGATAGCCATGGGCGGCGGCGAGCCGCCGTCGCAACAGCATCGACTCCGCGCCGCTCATCCACAGGCCGTGCACGTAGATCAGAGCGGCAGGACCGGACATCGCCTGCCGGCTCAGGTCAGCTGGCCGGTGGCGGCGTGCGTACCCGGATATGCAACTCGCGCAGCTGCGCCTCGGTGACCTCGGTCGGCGCATCGGACATCAGGTCCGCCGCGGTCTGCGTCTTCGGGAACGCGATGACATCCCGAATACTGTCGGCGCCCGCCATCAGCATCGTCAGCCGGTCCAGGCCGAACGCTATGCCGCCGTGGGGTGGCGCCCCATAGCGCAGCGCATCGAGCAGGAAGCCGAACTGGCGCCGCGCTTCTTCCGGGCCGATACCGAGCAGACCGAAGACGGCAGACTGCATATCCTCGCGAAAGATACGAACCGAACCGCCGCCGACTTCCGAGCCATTGAGGACCATGTCATAGGCTTTGGCAATCGCCGTGCCGGGATTGCCCGTCAAGGCCGCCGGATCGTCGGACTGCGGCGAGGTAAAGGGGTGATGCATCGCCACCCAGCGCTTCGCCTCGTCGTCGAATTCGAACATCGGGAAGTCGACCACCCACAGCGGCCGCCAGCCCTGGCCGACCTGCTTCAGGTCCTGCGCCACCTTCAGGCGCAACGCACCGAGCGCGTCGCTGACGACCTTCGACTTGTCGGCGCCGAAGAAGATCAGGTCGTTGTCCTGAGCACCGGTACGCGTGAGGATTCCGGTCAGCGCGGCATCGCTCAGGAACTTGGTGATCGGCGACTGCAGACCATCCCGGCCGCGAGCGACTTCGTTCACCTTGATATAAGCCAGACCCTTGGCGCCGTAGCGTCCGACGAATGCGGTGTACTGGTCGATGTCCTTGCGCGTCAAGGCACCGCCAGCAGGGATGCGCAACGCGGTGACGCGGCCGTCGGGGTTCTGCGCCGGCGCCGCGAACACCTTGAAATCACAATCCCGCACCAGGTCGGCCACATCGACCAGTTCCCAACTGACGCGCAGATCCGGCTTGTCCGAGCCGTAGCGACGCATCGCCTCGGCATAGCCCATGCGCGGGAAAGGCGTCGGCAGCTCGAGCGCGAGCACGTCGCGGAACAGCGTTCGCACCAGCTCCTCCATGAGCTGCATGATCTGCTCCTGCGTCAGGAACGAGGTCTCGATATCGAGCTGCGTGAACTCGGGCTGCCGGTCGGCACGCAGATCCTCGTCGCGAAAACAGCGCACGATCTGGTAGTAGCGATCCAGGCCCGAAATCATCAGCAGCTGCTTGAAGATCTGCGGCGACTGCGGCAACGCGAAGAACTTCCCGGGGTGCGTTCGGCTCGGCACGAGATAGTCGCGCGCACCCTCGGGCGTGGCCTTAGACAGCATCGGCGTCTCGACGTCGACGAATCCCTGCGCATCGAGATAAGTACGCATCGAACGCGTGATGCGGTGACGCAGCCGCAGGCGTTGCATCATCGTCTCCCGGCGCAGGTCCAGGTAGCGATAACGCAGCCGTACCTCTTCGCTCACCTCTTCATCGAGCTGGAAAGGCAGCGGATCCGAACGGTTGAGCAGATTCAGCTCGGCGGCCACGATTTCGATCTTGCCCGAGGCCAGGTTGGCATTGATCGTGCCCTCGGGCCGCGCCCGCACCGTGCCGGTGACCTGCACCACGAACTCGCTGCGCAGTTTCTCGGCGGTGGCAAAGATCTCGGCCTGATCGGGGTGGAAGACGACCTGCACCAGGCCGTCGCGGTCGCGCAGATCCGCGAAGATGACGCCGCCATGATCACGCCGCCGCTGCACCCAGCCAGCGACCGTGACACGGGAATCCATCAGCTTCTCATTGACTTGTCCGCAATAGTGACTTCGCATCGGCCGGCCATCTGCATCGGAAGGATCGGGGATGTTAGGGTGCCGGAACCGGCGGCACAATGCTGCGGAAGCTTCCCGTGGTCGTGGGTGTCACGACGCCGAGCGTCACGATCATCTTCAGCGCCGCGTCGGTGGACATCTCCAGCTCGATCGCCTTCGAGCGCGGCACCCAGACGATGAACCCGGCGGTCGGATTGGGAGTGGTCGGGATGAACACGCAGACCTGCGGCTCGCCCAGGTGGCCGTCGATGATCGCAACGTTTTCAGCGGTCTGAAAGCCGACGCTCCACAGTCCCGGACTCGGGTACTGGATCAGCAGCACCTTCTTGAAGGAATTGCCCTTGTTGGACAGGATCGTGGTGGAGAAGCTCTTCACGCCGCCGTAAACGGCGCGCACGAACGGGATACGGTTGAGCAGCTCTTCCCAGAGATACATTACCGACCGGCCGATGAAGTTGCTCACCAGCATGCCGGTGGCGATCAGCAACAGTACGGCGAGCAAGGCGCCCAGACCGGGTATGTTGACGCCGAACAGCGCCTCCGGCCTCAAGGACGGCGGCAGCAGCAGCAACGTCCGGTCCATCACTTCCAGGAAGGTGCGGACCACCCAGATGGTGACCAGAATGGGCAGCCAGACCAGCAGCCCGGACATCAGATAACGTCGACCGATTTTTTTCAGTACCCCACCGGTCAACGGCCCCTCCGCCGTTTCGCGGCAGGCTTACTCTTCGCCGCCGGCCGCTTGACCGACTTTGCACCGGCTGACGCTTTCGCCCGCGCTGCAGCTGCCCCTCGCTTTGCCGGCGACGCCTTGGCCGTTTTCGTCTCGGCTTTGCCGCCGCCGCCCTTGGCACCTTTGGCGTCGCCCTTGGCATCCTTGGCATCGCCTTTGGCGTCGCTCTTGGATTCGGACTTGCTGTCGGTACTGGCAGCGTCCTTGGTCTCCGATTTCTTGTCAGAGGAGGATTCCTCCTTTTCGGCACCCGCCAGGTTGCGCTTGTTTTCCTGGTCGGACTTGAAGTCCGTCTCGTACCAGCCGGACCCCTTGAGCCGGAAGACCGGCGCGGAAACCAGCTTCTTCAAGGCACTCTTGCCGCATGAAGGGCACTTTTTCAGGGGCTGGTCGGAGATCTTCTGCAGTACTTCGACGTAAAAGCGGCAGTTGCCGCACTCGTATTCGTAGAAAGGCATGTTCTCGAGCTTGAGGTGGTTGACTTGCCGCCCAGTATAGACGTCGCCGCACCTCCCGGCCTCTACTACTCGTACCGCTAGTCGTACCGTATCGCGCAGCGCAACGGCAGCTCACGCCAGGCGAAGTCGCCGGCCAGTCGCAGATCTACCAACGTCGTCAATCCCATGACCCGGTAGCCGGCCGCCATGCACAGTTCGGCCGAGGCCTGCATGGTGCCCCCCGTCGCCAGCACGTCGTCCACGATCAAAACCCGGCCCTGCCCCGGCTGCATCTCCAGGACGCCAGCGCCATATTCGAGCGCGTACGCAGTGCTGACCACCGGTGGCGGCAGCTTGCCTTGCTTGCGTATGACGACAAAGCCCTTGTTGAGCCGCGTAGCCAGGCCGGCCCCCAGGATGAATCCGCGGGATTCGATACCGGCGAGCGCATCGACTTGCGCCCATTCGTCCGGGCTGAAGAGGGCCTCGAGCGCCGCGAGTGCGGCGTCGAAGTGTGAGCGCAGCAGAGGCGTGATGTCGCGAAACAGAATTCCCGGCTTCGGAAAATCCGGCACATCGACAATGAAACGCTTGATATCCGCCACCCCGCACTCCCATGCATCCACGCGAACGCGGGGTATCTTATCGAACCGCCTCGATCAGGGTCTCCTCTAAGAGGCGGCCCGCATTCCCCGTTTCTTCTCGAATACCAGGGCGCCGTCACGCACCGTCACCCGGACCTGGTCTCCCGGCAGGAACTCGTTGCGAAGGATGCGCTGCGCCAGCGGATTCTCGATCTGCTGCTGGATGGCGCGCTTGAGCGGCCGCGCACCGTACACCGGGTCATAGCCTGCCTCGGCGATCAGGTCGCGCGATCTGTCATCGAGCTCCAGCTCCATGTTCCGATCGGCCAGGCGCTGCCGCAGATTGCCGAGCTGAATCTCGACGATGCTACGAATCTGCTCGGTTCCCAGCGGATGGAAGACGACGATGTCGTCGACACGGTTGATGAACTCGGGCCGGAAATGTCCCTGCACGATCTCCATGACCGCGCTCTTCATGCGCTGATACTGGCCTTCGCCAGCCATCTCCTGAATCACCTGCGAGCCGAGATTCGAGGTCATGATGATGACGGTGTTGCGGAAATCGACCGTGCGGCCCTGGCCGTCGGTCAGGCGCCCGTCGTCCAGCACCTGCAGCAGCACGTTGAAAACATCCTGATGAGCTTTCTCGACTTCATCGAGCAGCACCACCGCATAGGGACGGCGCCTGACCGCCTCGGTCAGATACCCGCCTTCCTCGTAGCCGACATAGCCTGGCGGCGCGCCGATGAGACGCGCCACCGAATGCTTCTCCATGAACTCCGACATGTCGATGCGCACCATCGCCTCTTCGGTGTCGAACAGGAATTCGGCCAGCGCCTTGCAAAGCTCGGTCTTGCCGACGCCCGTGGGACCCAGGAACAGGAATGATCCGTTCGGACGCCGCGGATCGGACAGGCCCGCGCGCGAACGTCGGATCGCATCCGCGACGATGCGTACCGCCTCGTCCTGACCGACCACGCGCTTTTCCAGCGCCTCCTCCATACGCAGCAGCTTGTCCTTTTCGCCCTCGAGCATCTTGGAGACCGGAATGCCGGTCCACTTGGACACGACTTCCGCGATCTCTTCCTCGGTCACGCTGTTGCGGACCAGCTGTGGGGCCTTCTCTTCGGCTCTCTGTGCGGCCACCAGCCGCTTCTCCAGTTCGGGGATGCGCCCGTACTGAAGCTCAGCCATCTTCGCCAGATCCCCTGCCCTGCGGGCCTGCTCGAAGTCCTGCCGGACACGCTCCAGGTCTTCTTTGACCTGCGTGGCACCCTGCAGTGCCGCCTTCTCGGCTTTCCAGACTTCCTCCAGATCGGCGAACTCCTTCTCCAATCCAGACAGGGTCTGCTGCAACGTCGCCAGTCGCCGCTTGGAGGCTTCGTCCGCCTCCTTGTTGAGCGCTTCGCGCTCGATCTTCAGCTGGATGATGCGACGCTCCAGCCGGTCCAGCGCTTCAGGCTTGGAGTCGATTTCCATGCGGATACGCGCGCCCGCCTCGTCGATCAGGTCGATCGCCTTGTCAGGCAGCTGGCGGTTGGTGATATAGCGATGCGACAGGGTGGCGGCCGCAACGATCGCCGGATCGGTGATCTCGACGCCATGATGCACTTCGTAGCGCTCCGACAGCCCACGCAGGATCGCGATCGTGTCCTCGACGCTCGGCTCTTCGACCAGCACCTGCTGGAACCGGCGTTCCAGCGCCGCGTCCTTCTCGATGTATTTGCGATATTCGTCGAGCGTGGTCGCGCCGACGCAATGCAGCTCGCCTCGCGCCAGCGCTGGCTTGAGCATGTTGCCGGCATCCATCGAGCCTTCCGCGCGGCCGGCGCCTACCATCGTGTGCAGTTCGTCGATGAACAGGATCACCTGGCCTTCCTGCTTGGCCAGGTCGGTCAGGACGCCTTTCAGGCGCTCCTCGAACTCACCGCGGAATTTGGCACCGGCGATCAATGCGCCCATGTCGAGCGCGAGAATGCTTTTTTTCTTCAGCCCCTCCGGCACCTCGCCGTTGACGATGCGCAGCGCCAGACCCTCGACGATCGCCGTCTTGCCGACGCCGGGCTCACCGATCAGTACCGGGTTGTTCTTGGTACGACGCTGCAGCACCTGGATCGTGCGACGGATCTCGTCGTCGCGGCCGATGACGGGATCGAGCTTGCCGGCTCGCGCCCGAGCGGTGAGATCGACGGTGTACTTCTGCAGCGCACCGCGCTTCTCTTCGGCGCCCTGATCGTGGACGCCTTCACCACCGCGCACTTCGCTGATGGCCTTGTCGATCGCTTCTTTGGAGACACGCAGGTCCTTCAGGATGCGCCCCAGCGCGCCGCGGTCCTCGAAGGCCGCCAGCACGAACAGTTCGCTCGCGATGTACTGGTCACCGCGCTGCTGCGCGAGCTTGTCGGTGACGTTGAGCAGCCGCCCCAGGTCAGCCGATATCTGCACGTCGCCAGCGGTGCCCTCCACCCGCGGCAGCTTGTCGATGGCACTGTCGAGCGCGGCGTCCAGGCGGTTCACATCGACGCCCGCCTTGATGAACAGCGGCTTCACGCCACCACCCTCGGCGTCGAACATCGCCGACATCAGGTGCACCGGTTCGATGAACTGATTGTCGCGGCCGACCGCCAGCGACTGGGCATCGGAAAGTGCCGTCTGGAAACGGCTCGTCAGTTTATCCATCCGCATAAGTATTTGACCTGCAACTGAAATAGCCGACACCAACGTCGGCCTGATGGAGTCTCAGTGGGGCTTTTGGGCATCGAATTCAAGCATCTGCGAACAGGGCCTGCGTCGCCCAGATAGCCGCGGCGCCGGCGCCGATCAACAGCACCTGCGCTGTTGCGGCGCGCGGGTCCACGCGGCGATGCAATCCCGGAATCAGGTCCGCCACCGCAACATAGAGCAGCGACGCTGCCGCGATGCTGATCGCATACGGCATCGCCCGCAACGAGTCATGCAGCGCGTAATATCCCGCCAGACCGCCGATGATCGACGTCAGGCTGCCAGCCAGATTGAACAGCAGCGCGCGCAGCGGCGACAGTCCGGCCTGCAGCAGCACCGCCAGATCACCGAGCTCCTGCGGAATCTCATGAGCGGTGATGGCAACGGTGGTCATGAGCCCTAAGCGCACGTCGCTGAGGAAAGCCGCGGCGATCAGCACGCCGTCAAACGCGTTGTGCACCCCGGTTCCCACGAGCACGATCCAGCCACCGGCACGGTCGCGATGCTCGGCGGTCGGCGCGTGCGAATCGCACTCCTGCGAATGACAATGGCGCCAGAGCACCAGCTTTTCCAGGATGAAGAACAGACCGATGCCGGCCAGCACGGCCGCGCCCACGGCGCGTACGTGGCTGGGTCCCGCGCGCTCGATGGCCTCCGGCAGCAGTCCCAGCAGCGCCGCCGCCAGCATCGCGCCGGTCGCAAGACTGATCAGATGCGGCAGCAGGCGCGCGCGATGCCCTTCCCTCAAGCCCAGAAATAAACTGGCGAGCGCTGCACTGAGCACACCGCCCGCCAGGGTGGCACCGATAACCCACAGGAGCGTCATGGCGCCCGCGCCGATGCGATCCAGATAAGCGCCGCGAAGCGTCCGCACACGCCGTCGCGACGATGCGAATAAAATGATTGGGCGTCGGCGTAGGTACAGCGCGCCGCGGCATCGATTGACGCCACACCGGCCCGCTGCAGGCGCTGGCGTGCCAGCGCGTGTAGATCGCACTGCCAGCGTTTGCGGCTGTTCATCAGGAACGCCGACGCGGCCCCGGCATCGCGGTCACAGAAGGCGCTTCGCACCTCGTCACCCACTTCGAAATGCTCCTGGCCGATTGCCGGACCCAGCCACGCCAGCAGCTGTTCTCCGGGCACACCGAAGGCTGCGACCGTCGCTTCGAGTACTCCCGCGACCAGTCCGCGCCAACCGGCATGCGCAACCGCCACGCCGGCGCCATCCCGACGGCACAGCAACACCGGCAGACAATCCGCCACCATCACCGCCAGCACCTTCCCCGGTTGCGAGGTGATCGCGGCATCGCCCCTCGGCGCGTCCGTGGAAGGGCCGTCGATGCGATCGGCCACGATCACGTGGCTGCCATGTACCTGTGACAGCCATAGCGGCTCGCAAGGCAGCTGCAACGAGCGACGCACGCTCGCGCGATTGTCAGCCACCGCTTCCTGCTCGTCGCCGACGTGCTCGCCCAGGTTCAGCGACTCGTAGGGCGCGCGGCTGACGCCGCCGCCGCGCAATGTGCACGCTCCCCGCACCATGGCAGGTGCCGGCCACGCCGGCATCAGAAACTGCGGGTTCATCTACTTCGTATCCGTGCGCAGCGCACCGAACAGAGCTTTAAGGTCGTCCGGCGCCGGCGCATCGAACGTCACCTCACGACCATTGATCGGATGTTCGAACGCCAGCCGGCGAGCGTGCAGCGCCTGGCGCGCGAAGCATCGCAGCAGTGTGTTCAGCGCCTCCGAAGCACCCGCCACCTGCCGGCGGCGTCCGCCATAGACCGGATCGCCGACGATGGGAAACCCCTCGTGTGCCAGGTGCACGCGGATCTGGTGCGTGCGCCCGGTCTCGAGCTGCACGCGCAGCAGCGTATGTGCACGAAATCGCTCCTCGATCCGGTAATGCGTGACCGCGTCCCGCCCGTCGCTGCGCACTGCCATGCGCGTGCGCTGACTGCGGTGCCGGCCGATCGGCTGTTCGATCGTGGCTCCGCCGGTGGGCAGCCCCAGCACCAGCGCCAGGTACTCGCGATGCACCTCGTGCGCCGCGAGCTGGGCCACCAGCCGCGTATGAGCAGCGGGCGTGCGGGCGACCACCATCAGACCACTCGTGTCCTTGTCGAGCCGGTGCACCAGCCCGCTGCGCGGTACACGTGCCAGTGACGGGTCATGCGCCATCAGCGCGTTCTGCAGTGTATGCGAGCGGTTGCCGGCGCCGGGATGGGCCACCAGACCGGCGGGTTTGTTGACCACCAGCAGATCGCGGTCCTCATGCACGATCTGGAGCGCGATGTCTTCCGGTTCGACCGTGAATTCGGGCTCGAACGACGCCTGGACGGTGATCTGCTCGCCTCCCTGGACCCGCTCGCTCGCACGAACGGCGCTACCGCTCGCGCGTACCGCGCCCTCGCGGATCCAGCGCTGCAGACGGGCGCGGGAATACTGCGGCAGGGCCGCAGCCAGCGCCTGATCGAGGCGCTGGCCGGCAGCGCCGGCCGGTATCTCTATCACATGTGTCTGGAACTCGGGTGGCATGGATGGGGTCAGTTATACTGCGTCAATTATCGATTGATTCTGCAAGGTTCTTCATTGATCTCAAAATCCCGTCCGGCTTCGGCCTCCTGGCTTCTGCTGGGCGCGCTCTTCATCGTGTCGCTGACACTGCTCGGCGGCTGCCACAGCCGCTCGGCCAAGAATCTGAAGCGACAGAATGCGCAGCAGCTCTACGCCGGCGCGCACAAATCCATGCTGAACGGCGACTACGAGTTCGCGCTCAAGCAATACGAAGCGCTGACGTCCCGATTCCCGTTCACGGGTGAGACGCGCCAGGCGCGTCTTGATCTCATCTATGTCTACTACCGCAAGGGCGACAAGGATACCGCGGTCGATGCTGTCGAACAGTTTATACGCGAGAATCCGAGCCATCCGCGTATCGACTATGCCTGGTACATGAAAGGCCTGATCTACTTCGAGCGCACACCCTACGCGATCGAACGCTGGATGGGCGTCGACATGGCGAAGCGGCCGCCGACCGACGCGCTCAAGTCGATCGCCGCGTTCCAGACCGTGGTCACGCAATTTCCCACGAGCGAATACTCGCACGACGCGCTCAAGCGGCTGACGTACCTTCGCAACCGGCTGGCGGAATACGAGGTCAATGTCGCACGCTGGTACGTCAAACGTGGTGCCTACATTGCTGCCGCCCGCCGGGCCCAGGGCGTCATCGAGGACTACGACGGATCCCCTGCCGAGCAACCTGCGATGGCCATCATGCTCGATTCCTACCGGCGCCTCGGCTACACACAGCTCGCTGACAACGTGCAGCGGATCTATGACTACAACTATCCGCCGCGCAGCGAGAGCGACAATGCGCGCGGCAAGCACTGGTGGCAGTTCTGGCGCTCGGCCACCCCCACGGCCCTCGATTAACGTCAGCGCTTGTAGCCGTTGGTGATCGGATAGCGCCAGTCGCGTCCGAACGCGCGCCGGCTCACCCGCACACCCGGTGGCGCCTGACGGCGCTTGTATTCCGCACGCTTCACCATGTCGAGCACGCGTCCGACGACCGCTCGATCGAAGCCGCGCTCGCAGATCTCCTCCACCGATAGATCATCTTCGATGAAAGCTTCCAGAATCGGGTCGAGCACGTCGTACGGCGGCAGTGAATCGGTGTCCTTCTGCTCGTGCCGCAATTCCGCGGTCGGTTCACGATCGATCACCCGCTGCGGGATGGTGGGCGCAACCGAGTTGCGATAGCGCGCCAGCCGGTAGACCAGCATCTTGCTGCAATCCTTGATAGGGGCGAATCCGCCGGCCATGTCACCATACAGCGTCGCGTAGCCCACCGACATCTCGCTCTTGTTGCCGGTGGTGAGCAGCATGCGCCCGGTCTTGTTCGAAATACCCATCAGCAGCACACCGCGGCAGCGCGCCTGGATGTTCTCCTCGGTGGCATCGGGTTTGCGGCCGGCGAACTCGTCCTTGAGTGCGCGCAGCGTGACCTGATACATGTCCTCGATCGTGATCGTGCTCAGAGACACGCCGAGCAGTTGAGCCTGGGCGGTGGCATCCTCGAGACTCATCTGCGAGGTATAGCGCGAGGGCATCATGACCGCATGCACCTTGTCCGCGCCGAGCGCGTCGACTGCGAGTGCGAGGGTCAGCGCCGAGTCGATTCCCCCTGACAAGCCCAGCACGACGCCCGGAAAACCGTGCTTGGTTACATAGTCGTGCACACCCAGCACCAGCGCGCGGTAGACGCTCTGCTCGTCGCTCAGCTCTGGCGCCACGTCGCCAGGCTTCAGACCCACGCGATCGCCCTGTCGTTCGAATTGCACCAGTATCAGCCTGTCGCGAAACGCGTCGGCACGCTGCGTCACGTGGCCCTGCGCGTCCATTGCGAACGAATTGCCATCGAACACCAGTTCGTCCTGTCCACCCAGCAGATTGACGTAAGCGGCCGGGACCCGGACCTCAGCGATACGGGCCGCCATCACGCTCTCGCGCTCGCGCTGCTTGTGCAACTCATAAGGCGACGCATTGATGATCATCAACGCCTGCGCGCCGGCGCGTCCAGCCGCGGCGACCGGCTCGGCTTCCCAGATGTCTTCGCAGATCAGCAGCCCAAGGCGAAATCCGTGAAAATCGACCACGGTCGGACTGCTGCCCGGCGTGAAGTAACGCTTTTCGTCGAAAACGCGATAGTTGGGCAGGCAGGCCTTGCGATGACGCGCCAGTTCGCGGCCTTGATACAGCAGTGCCGCCGAGTTGTAGATCCGGCCTTCATCGTATTCCGGGAATCCGACCATGATGCCGATATCCGGCACGGCGTCGCGCAGTTCTACGATCGCGCGCTCGATCTGCAGCCGCAAACCCCGATGGAACAGCAGATCCTCGGGCGGATACCCGCTCAGCGTCAGTTCGGGAAACAGCACCAGCTGCGCCTGCAAGGAATCGCGGGCACGGCGCGCCTCGGCGATCACGCGCTCGAGATTGCCTCGCACGTCGCCGACCAGCAGATTGACCTGCGCCAAGACGACTCTGAGCGTGTCGGCCTTGGGCGTATCGGGCTGGGGCTTATCTGACTGACCCACCGGCACTCCGGTGACCTTCGGAAATTGACCGTCAGCGCCGTGACCGCGCGGCCTTTTTGCCGCGCTTCGCCGAGCTGCGTTTCGCCGTGCCGCGCTGGGCCGAGCCGCGCTTGGCCACCCGCGGCGGCTTGCGTGAAGCGGGCCGCGAGGGCCGCTTCACGACGCGCTTCGCCGTCTTGCGGGAACCTGCCGCCGTCTTCGATCTCTTCGCCGCCCGAGTGGGTTTCGCCCGCGTGGTCCGTGCGGCCTGCTCGGGCCGGGTGGCGTGTTTGGGCCGGGTCGCATGCTTGGCCCGCGTGGCCTTGCCAGCGGGTCGGCTCGTCCTCGTGCGGGCTAGTGGTGGTCCCGCAGCGGCCGCGGCGGCTGTTTCTTCGGCCTCGCGCGCCTGCTGCGCGGCCTCACGTGCAGCCTCCCTGGCCCGCTCGGCGCGTCGCTTGCCCAGCAATTCGGCCATGGCCGCACCCAGTTCGGCCGGCGACTTCACCGTGCGAACGCGAGCGGCCTCGAGGGCACGATATTTGTCAGCGGCGGTCCCCTTGCCGCCCGCGATCACCGCGCCGGCATGTCCCATGCGTTTGCCGGCGGGCGCCGTGACACCTGCGATGTAGGCGACGACGGGTTTGGTTACGTAGCGCCGGATGTGCTCGGCGGCAGCCTCTTCGTCGGAGCCGCCGATCTCGCCGACCATGATGATGCCTTCGGTCTGCGGATCGCGCTCGAACAGCTCGATGACGTCGATGAAATTCATGCCCCGCACGGGGTCACCGCCGATGCCGACGCAAGTGCTCTGGCCCAGTCCATTGTTAGTGGTCTGGAACACGGTCTCGTAGGTCAGCGTCCCGGAGCGCGACACGATGCCGACGCTGCCGCGCTTATGGATGAATCCCGGCATGATGCCGATCTTGCACTCGCCGGGCGTGATGATGCCGGGGCAGTTAGGACCGATCAGCCGGGTCGGCGAACCGGTCAGTGCGGCCTTGACCTTGACCATGTCATTGACCGGCAGCCCTTCCGTGATGCACACGACCAGCTCGATGCCCGCCTCGGCAGCCTCGAGGATCGCATCTGCGGCAAAGGGCGCAGGCACATAAATCATGCTGGCAGTCGCACCGGTCGCACTCACTGCATCGCGCATGGTGTCGAACACTGGCAATCCCAGATGCTTTTCACCGCCGCGCCCGGGGGTGACGCCGCCGACCAGCTGCGTGCCGTAGGCCAGGCACTGCTCGGAATGGAAAGTACCCTGCTTGCCCGTGAAACCCTGGCAAAGCAACTTGGTTCGTTTGTTGACGAGAATGCTCATGGCGATCCTTGAAACTCAGGCGGCTTTCTTGCCGGACTTGGCGGCAGCGACGACTTTCTTCGCGGCATCGGTGAGATCCGACGCTGCGATGATCGCCAGGCCGCTCTTGGCCAGCAGTTCGCGGGCGGCGGGTGCGTTGGTACCTTCCAGCCGAACGACGACCGGAACGCCGACACCGACGTTCTTCACTGCGTTGATGATGCCGTCGGCAATGACGTCACACCGCACGATGCCGCCGAAGATGTTGATCAGGATCGCCCGGACGTTGCTGTTCGAAAGAATCAGCTGGAACGCCGCCGTCACCCGCTCGCTGGTTGCGGTACCGCCAACGTCGAGGAAATTCGCCGGCCGGCCGCCGTGCAGCTTGATCAGATCCATCGTGGCCATCGCCAGTCCCGCGCCGTTGACCATGCAGGCAATGTTGCCGTCGAGCGATACGTAATTCAGATCGTGCTCGCTGGCCTGCCGCTCCATGGGATCTTCCTGCCCAGGATCACGCAGCTGTGCCATGTCCTTCTGTCGGAACAGGGCATTGGCCTCGATATCGAGTTTGCAATCGAGCGCAAACAGGTCGCCGCCTCGGGTGACGATCAGCGGGTTGATTTCGATGAGGCTCGCATCGCGCTCCAGGTACAGACGATAAAGACCCGTCAACAGCGTCTGGAACTGTGCGAGCTGCTTGTCCTCGAGTCCGAGCGCGAATCCGAGCTGCCTGCACTGGTAGGGCTGCAGTCCCGCCGCCGGATGGACCGTCACCGACAAAATCTTTTCAGGTGTGTCATGGGCGACCGTCTCGATATCCATGCCGCCGGCAGCGGATGCAACGATCGCGATTCGCCCGCGTTCGCGGTTGAGGGTCAGACTCAGGTAGAGCTCGCGCTCGATTTCCGAGCCAGCCTCGACGTATACCCGCTCGATCGGCAGTCCCTCGGCGCCGGTCTGCTTGGTGACCAGACGCTGGCCCAGCATGGCCGCAGCCGCGTCCCGCACCTGATCCGCATCTCGTGCCAGCTTGACACCGCCGGCCTTGCCGCGACCGCCCGCGTGTACCTGGGCTTTGACGACCCAGACTTTGCCGCCTAGCGCCTTGGCAGCGGCAACCGCCTCATCGGCGCTGGCCGCAACCTGACCTTCCGGCACGGGAATGCCGTAGCTCTTGAGAATTTTCTTCGACTGATATTCGTGCAGGTTCATCCGCGACAATCCGGGTCGGTGGGGGCCCGGAATTGTCGCGGAAACTGCGCCCCGCCGCTAGCGATAACACCAATCGATGCAATCTTGGACTGATCGAACGACCTGTTGTTACCTGACGGAGTAGCCTCGCGCTTCGAGACAGGCGCCCATCGCACGCTGATACTGGTCGCGCCGTGACGCATTCTGGCTCGGATCGACGCCACCGCCTGGCTGCGTCGGATCGAAGCCCGTCTGATTCTTCGCCCAGTCGTGACACTCGTACTTGTCGGCCGACTGCTTATCCTGTGACTGACCGTTCTTCGGATAGATATAGGCAGTGTCGGGCGACGCGCCCGGCGCTTGCGCGTCGGCATCAGCCGGCGGTGCGGCACCCGGTTGATCGGATCCCGGCGGCGCATCCACGACCACATAGCTGTTCTGCGGCGCGTTCCACTGGTAGTAAGTACTGTCAGCGTAGTAATACGGCACACCGCCAAACCACAACGTCGAATAAACCGACGGGAGCGCTGCGACCGCAAGGCCGATGGGCGCGCCGATGACCACGAAACCGGCGGGTCCCGGCGCATACCAGGCGCCGCCGGCAAAGTAATAGTGGCTGCCGTGCCAGTAGTACGGGCGATAGCCGCCCGGCAGATCGTGAACGACGAAACCGCGGTTCGGGTAATAGCCGCCGTGGTTGTAGCGATTGTCGAAGTACTGATGCGGCCCCGGGCGAGCGAAGTGCTCGGAAGGACGCGGTGCGAAGTGCGCAGGACCGCCGCCATGCTCAAGACCACCGTGCGCAGGCCCGCCGTGCTCGGCGCCACCATGTCCAGGACCACCATGATCGCCGCCGTGGTGCTCCTGCGAGAATGCCAGCGAGCCGGCTGCGATCCCAATTGCTGCCACCAACGCAGTTGCGGTAAATCGCCAGGTCCAACGTCGTGCGGACTTGCTCGTCGCGGTATTCATAGTGGGCGCTGATCCTCCGGGTTGATCGATCGCAGACTACGCTGTGGTATAGCCACGTGCATCCAGGCAGGCGCTGATCGCGCGTCGATAATTCGCCGACCGCTGGGCCCCCTGCGCGGCGTTGGCGTTGTATCCCGCATCGAGCCGCTGCTGCTCGTAGTTTGCCTGTGCCTGGGCGTTGACGTCGCTGGCCGTACCGACGGCCGCACCGGTGATGCCGCCGAGCACGAGACCGGCACCGGCATTGCGCGGTCCCGCAATCACGGCGCCCAATATGGCACCCGCGATTGCGCCCACGGCAGTGCCGCTGCCCGGGGGATTCGCCGGCTCCACCGACACGCGCTGGCCGGCGGGGACGTTGGGCTGGCTGGGATCGAATCCTGATTGCTGGACCGCCCAGACGTGACATTCATAGCGATCCCGTTCCATCTGTTCCGGGCTCTGCCCCTTGGCCGGATAGATCACGATCTGCTGCTGAGGGACTGGCGCCGGAGGTGGCGGCCCGACTACCTGACGCGGCGGCGGCGTGACACATCCGGCAAGCAGCGCGCCGACACAGATGGCGACACCGGACGCCAGCAGGCTCGAGCGGCACCCAAGCGATTGATTTGGTACATGCGATGTATTCATATGGTGCCTGAAACGGCTTTCTATACAAAAGGTTGACAGGTTACTTGTTAACCCTAACTGAATGCTTAGAGTGCCGTTCCTGAACACAGTTTCCAAGAGCCACGCTGCACGAATATGGTGACCCCCCAGGTTCTGAGCACCGCGCTGCCCCCGGGCTTCGGCGTCAACCTGCCCCAGCGCACCCCGGTCGATCGCGCCAGTCTCGACCTGTCGTGGCGGGTGGTGGCCCTGCTCAACCTGTACCGGCTGCTGCTGCCACCGATGCTGCTCGCACTGCTATGGGCATCGCGGCAGGCGCCGACGGTCGGCGCCCTGGCACCTCAACTGTTTACCTTGATTTGCCTGATCTATTGGGTGCTGGGCGGCGTGGTGGCATTCGGCGGCCGCGGACACTGGCCGAACCGCAGCATCCTCGTTGCGGTGAATCTGCTGGTCGATTGCGGGTCGCTGTGCGCGTTGATGTACTGCAGTGGCGGGGTGGGCAGCGGGCTGGGCATCCTGCTGGTCATCCCAGTCGGCGCACTGGCACTGCTTGCGGAAGGCCGAGCCGTGCTGGCCGTAGCGTCGCTCTGCGTACTCGGCCTGCTCACGCAGCAGATCCTCGCGGTCACCACCGGTTCGGCGCCGGAGAGCGACTACCCTTTTGCCGGCATCCTCGGCGCGGTGCTGTTCCTGGTCGCGCTGCTTGCGTGGCCGGTATCCAACCGACTGCGCGAGAGCGAAGCGCTGGTACGCCGCCAGGAAGTCGATCTCGCCAACATGGCGCAGCTCTCGCAGTACATCGTACAGCATCTGCGCGAGAGCATCCTGGTGGTCGACCCCTCGGATGGTATCCGGCTGATCAACGAAGCCGCCGCGCAAGTGCTGGGTGATACCCGCGCCCTTCCCGGCGCCCTGCTGGGTGAAGTCTCCCCCCGCCTGCTGTTCCTGCTGACCACCTGGCGCCGTGACGAAGGTCTCAGCGGCGACGGTGGAACGTTCGTAGCCGCGGACGGCGCCCGTATCATCCGTCCGCACTTCGCACCGCTCGGCACCAGCGAACCGGCACCGGTCATCGTATTCCTGGAAGATACCGGCGAGATCGCCGCTCGCGTGCAGCAGACCAAGCTCGCTGCGCTCGGCAGGCTGTCGGCCAGCATTGCGCACGAAATCCGCAATCCGGTCGGAGCGATGAGTCACGCAGCGCAGCTGCTGGGCGAGACACCGGAACTGAGCGAAGAGAACCAGCGACTCGCGGAAATCATGCAGACCAATGCTTCGCGCGTCAGCCGCATCATCGACAACGTGCTGCAGCTGTCCCGGCGCGAGGCGCCGAAACCGGAGGTGCTGCAGCTCGGTGCCTGGATTCCGCGGTTTCTGGAGGAGTTTCGCAGTACCCTGCAGCTCGATGAACGGCGGTTGCCGATTCACGCGGAGGCCACCGATGTCGGGGTGCGCTTCGATGGCAGCCAGCTGCATCAGATCCTGTGGAATCTGTGCCAGAACGGTATCACGCACGCAGCGTCCGAGACCGGCGACAGCACGGTCGAACTGCGCTTCGGCCGCCTCGCGGGAGGCGTCGGCCGGCCTTTCCTGCAGGTCGCAGACCGCGGATCGGGGATCCCCGGCGCAGACGCCGAACGGATATTCGAGCCGTTTTTCACCAAGGCCAAACGCGGCACCGGCCTGGGGCTGTTCCTCGCGCGCGAATTGGCACAAGCCAATGGCGCGACGCTCCTTTACGAGCCCCGCGAAGGAGGCGGCAGCGTGTTCCGTATCGTATTTGCGGACCCCAGTCGCTGGACGCAGCTCGATTCCTAAAGATAATGCGCGCCACAGATGTCCACTAAGCCCACGGTCCTGGTGATCGATGACGAACCCGATCTGATCGAGCTCGTATCGCTGACGCTCGGCCGCATGAATCTGGCGACCGATTCGGCCCCCGACTTGGCCGAGGCGCGCGGCAAACTCGCCGCCGGACACTATGACCTGTGCCTTACCGACATGCGCCTTCCGGATGGCGACGGCCTCGACCTCGTGGCCTGGATCCAGGAGCGCTACCCTGAATTACCGGTTGCAGTGATCACCGCCCACGGCAACGTCGAGTCCGCCGTACGTGCTCTCAAGCTCGGCGCGTTCGATTTCGTCTCCAAGCCACTGGATCTGCGGGTACTGCGCAAGCTGGTCGACAAGGCGCTAAAACTCGGCGACCGCACCGCTACTTTCTCGTTCGCCAGGCTGGCCGATGCCCCACCGATGTCGCAGCAGGGGCCGCGTCTGATCGGGCATTCGCAGACCATTCAGAGCTTGCGGGAATTGATTGGACGAGTCAGCCGTAGCCAGGCGCCGGTGCACATCACCGGTGAATCAGGCACCGGCAAGGAACTGGTCGCGCGGCTGATTCACGAAAGCGGCGGCCGCCATGACGCACCGTTCGTGCCGGTCAACTGCGGCGCGATCCCGTCCGAGTTGATGGAAAGTGAGCTCTTCGGCCACAAGCGCGGCAGCTTCACGGGAGCCGTTTCCGACAAGAAGGGACTGTTGCAGAGTGCCGAAGGCGGCACGCTGTTCCTGGACGAAGTCGCCGATCTGCCGCTTCACATGCAGGTCAAACTGCTGCGGGTCATCCAGGAAAAGGCCGTGCGCCCAGTCGGCGAGCAGCGCGAGATTCCGGTCGACGTCCGGGTGCTGTCGGCAACCCATAAGAATCTTGCCGAGCTGGTGTCCCAGGGACGTTTTCGCGAGG
>DATBAM010000084.1:0-21322 GCA_036271535.1 Steroidobacteraceae bacterium
CAGGGAAAGAGACACAATCAGGCCCTCATTGCCCTTGCACGGCGTCGTTGTGACGTCCTGTTCGCGATGCTGCGCGATGGGACCTATTACAGCCCCTCGCACCCCGAATGTCGTTGACAACCACATAGGGGCACCCCCCCAGCGCACCGCGGGGTCGGCTGCAGCGCTGCTGTCTCGGATGCTCAGTAGCGTCGGCCTGACGCTTAGGCTATGCTCCAATCGCAATTGCGAGTGATTCGCATTTGTTATTTTTCTGTCATTCAGCTGTTGAGTGAGGCCCGCCACACATGCAACCGTCTTCCGCGCGGCAAGAGGGCGTCATTCAATCGCTGGCGCACCTGCGCAAGGGAGCGAAGGGCACTGTTGATGCCGTGTCCGGCGTCGGTGGCACGGATTCGCTGGGCGATGCGACCGGGGCGACCCTCGCACGCCGGCTGGTCGAACTGGGATTTCTCGCTGGCGAACGCATCGAGGTCATCGAAGAAGTGCGCCCCGGCCGCGACCCGATTGCGGTGCGGATTGGATCGACCATGTTCGCGCTGCGTCGCCGTGAGGCGCAGGCGATCATGGTACAGGTGGACCCTGTCGCTTCGTGATGAACATCAGCGCGTGATGAACATCAGCGCGCGAGCGCCATGACCCGCGACACGCCCCAGATCGCCGTGCGCAGGATCGCACTCGTCGGTGCGCCCAACTGCGGCAAAACAGCGTTGTTCAATCGGCTGACCGGCAGCCGTCAGAAAGTGGCCAACTATGCCGGCGTCACCGTCGAGCGCAAGGAAGGCGCGTTCGTCAGCGTGAAGCGCCAGCTCCTCTACCGCGTGACGGATCTACCGGGCACTTACAGTCTGGTACCGACTTCGCTGGACGAAGCGATCACGCGCGATGCGGTCGTTGGACGCCTGCATGGCGAGGCGCCGCCAGAGATCATCGTCTGTGTATTGGACGCGACCAATCTGCGGCTGTCGCTGCGCCTGGCGCTGGAACTCGCGCGGCTGTCGATCCCGATGGTCGTGGCGCTGAACATGAGTGATCTCGCGCACCGGCGCGGCTTCCGCCTGGACGCCGCAGCGCTATCGCGCGAGCTGGGTGTGCCGGTGGTGGAGACAGTGGCCGTGCGCAGTGGCGGCGATGTTGCGCTCATCGGTGCGCTGGATGCGTTGCAGGTCGGACCACCACGTGAGGCATTCGTACTGCCCGAGGATTCGGCGGACCAACTGGCGGTGACCCAGCGCGAAGCGCGCCGTATCCTCGCGGCGATCGGCTACGTGGAACCGCTGCGCGATCGTGCGCTGGCGCGAATCGATGGCGTCGTCATGAGCCCGGTAGCAGGGCCGATATTGCTGGCCGTGCTGCTGTTTTTCGTATTTCAGGCCGTCTTTGCCTGCAGTAAGGCGCCGGCGGACTGGATCACCGGAGGCGTGGCAACGCTCGCGGGCTGGCTACAGGGCGCGATGCCGGCCGGGCCGCTGCGCAGTCTTCTGATCGATGGCGTGATCGCCGGCGCTGGCAGCGTGCTGGTGTTCCTGCCGCAGATCCTGATGCTGTTCTTCTTCATATTGCTGCTCGAGGACAGCGGCTATCTACCCCGGGCTGCTTTCCTGCTCGACCGGTTGATGGGCGGAGCAGGGCTGTCGGGCCGGTCCTTCATACCGCTGCTGTCGTCATTTTCCTGTGCGATCCCCGGCATCATGGCGACGCGCACTATCCCGAATCTGCGCGACCGGCTGGCGACGATCCTGCTGGCGCCCATGATGACGTGCTCGGCGCGGCTTCCGGTCTACGCGCTGATCATCGGTGCCTTCATTCCATCGCGCAGCATCGGCGTGTTCAATCTGCAGGGGCTGGTCCTGTTCGGTCTGTATTTGATGGGTATCGTCGGCGCGCTGCTGGTAGCGCTGGTGATGAAGCGATCCGCTCTGCGTTCAAGCTATCAGCCGTTGCTGATGGAACTGCCCGAGTATCACTGGCCCAATCTGCGCAATCTGGTCATGGGCCTGTGGGAACGAACGCAGATATTCCTCTCACGCGTCGGCACCATCATTCTGGCGTTGATGGTGGTCGTGTGGTTCCTGTCTACCTATCCTGCGCCTCCGCCAGGTTCGACCGGGCCTGCGATTCGCTACAGTTTCGCTGGCATGATGGGTAGCGGAATGCAGCACGTTTTCGCACCGCTCGGTTTCAACTGGCAGATCAGTATTGCGCTGGTGCCGGGCATGGCCGCACGCGAGGTCGTCGTTGCGGCGTTGGGCACGGTCTATTCGCTTTCCGGCGGCGCGGGCGCGATCACAGCGAGCGAGCATGTCGGCCTGGATTCGGCGCTGGCACCGATGATCGCCGGCAGCTGGAGTCTCGCCACCGCCTTGTCGTTGCTCGCCTGGTATGTGTTCGCGCCGCAGTGTCTGTCGACCCTGGTGACCGTGCGTCGCGAGACCAACTCCTGGCGCTACCCGCTCATCATGACTGCCTATCTGTTCGCCCTGGCTTACCTGGCGGCCTTCGCGACCTATCACATTGCGACTGCGCTGGGGGCTTAGCTGAATATGTGGCAGCAGGCGTTTATCGGCATGCTCGTCGGCGTCGCCGCCATCTATGTTATCTGGGCGCTGATGGGATCACGCTTGCGGCTGCGGCTGCTCGATGCAATGCTTCGCGTAGGAGTCGCCGCCGGCTGGGCGGGCAGACGGCGCGCGAAGATGATGGCAGCTACCGGTTGCAGCGGCTGCTCGGTCGGACACGGTGCACACCCGCGTATCGCAGGGGACAAGGACAGGGTCCCGCACCAGGGATAACACCGTTCCCGGCCGTCTGGAGGAACGATGACGAGAATGGTGACGAGTAAGGGCCCCATCGGTGCGGCACTGCTCTGTCTGCTGTCACTCCCGGCCTTGGCCGCTCCCTCATCCAATGCGACGCTGCACCCGTCGGTACCAGCGCGGCTCGCGGCACAGAACCAGCTCTTCGAACAGCAATTCCAGTCCGACCTTGCGGCGCACCCGCAGACCGCCACAGCCTATGGCGACTATCGTTTCAACGATCGCCTCGATGACGTCTCGCCCGCGGCCATGGCAGCCGGACATGTGCGCGACGAACGTTTCCTGGCGCGCCTGAAAACCATTTCCACCGCGGGCTTCGCCGAGCAGGACCAACTATCGCACCAGGTCATGCAGTGGATGCTGCAGCAGCGGATCGACGACTATCGCTTCAAGGAACAGGAGATGCCGGTTAGTCAGATGGACGGACCGTGCCTGGGGCTCGCCGATCTGCCGCTGTCGGTGCCGCTCGATTCCGAGAAGCACTACGAGGACTACCTCGCCAGGCTCCGTCAGATTCCGCGCGTGTTCGAGCAGACCGAGCAGACGCTGCGGGTGGGGCGCAAAGATCATCTGATGCCGGTGCGGTTCCTGCTCGACAAGGTTCCGGCGCAATGCCAGGGCGTCGTCAACGCCGATCCGTTCCTGCGCCCGTTGCAGCAGTTTCCGGCATCGGTTCCGGTCGACGATCGCGCGCGACTGTCGCAGCAGATCAGCGAGGCGGTGCAGCACGAGGTCCTGCCAGCTTACCTGGCATTCGGGCGCTTCATTGCGACGGAGTACGCGCCGTTTGGCCGCACGACGCTCGCCGTCACGTCACTGCCCGGCGGCATCGCGCGCTATCGCAATGACATCCGCAGCCGAACCTCGTCGAGCCGCCTGACGCCGGAACAGATCCATCAGACCGGCCTTCAGGAGATCGAGCGCATCGAGGCCGAGATGCTGCAGATCGCCAGGGGGCAGGGCTTCAATGACCTGAATTCCTATCGCAACGAGCTAGATACCAACCCGAAATACCGGCCGACCTCCGCTGAGCAGATCCTGGAGGACTTTCGCCGCTACATCGGTCAGATGCGTCCAAAACTCACGGAACTGTTCGACGTCATACCGTCGTCACCCCTGACGGTCGAGGCGATACCCGACTTTCAGTCTGCCGACGCCACGCACTACGTGACCGGCACGCCGGACGGATCGCGTCCTGGCCGGGTAGTGGTCGCGACGTCGGACTTCGCGCATCGCTCGCTGATCACCGACGAGGCGATTGCCTATCACGAGGGCATTCCGGGACATCACATGCAGTTGTCGGTCGCCCAGCAGCTCGGCGCGCTGCCGACGTTCCGCGAGCACGTGCACAATTCCGGCTACGTCGAAGGCTGGGCGCTGTATGCCGAGCAACTCGGCAAAGAGGTAGGTTTCTATCAGGATCCGGCCAGCGACTTCGGCCGGCTGAACAGTGAGCTGTTCCGCGCCGTGCGCCTGGTCGTCGACACCGGCATTCATACGCAAGGGTGGACCCGTGACCAGGTGGTGGCTTTTTTCCGTCTGCATCGTCCGGTCGATGAACCTACGATCCAGTCGGAGACCGATCGCTACATCGCCTGGCCGGCGCAGGCTCTGTCGTACAAGTTGGGGCAGCTCGAATTTCGTGAGCTGCGGGCACGTGCACAGCAGCAATTGGGCGCCCGCTTTGACATCCGACGCTTCCACGACGAGATGCTCAACAGCGGCGTGCTGCCGCTGAATCTGCTCGAATCCAGAACCGATGCCTGGATCGCTCGCGAGAGCTCAACCAAATGACAGGTTTCTGCCCGCGGATCTTTTACCGCCTGGTACTCGCATTCTGCGCTACAGGTTTCTTCCATCCTGCAGTCGCTGCAGGCCACTATCCAGACCGGCCGATCCATCTGGTGGTGCCGTATCCCGCCGGTGGTGGCGCCGATCATTGGGCCCGCCTCGTGGCGGCCAAGCTGGCCGAAAAACTAGGCCAGCCGTTGCTGGTGGACAACGTAACCGGTCGGGGCGGGAACAATGGCACCGCCGTGGCAGCCAGAGCACAGCCCGATGGCTACACGCTGTTGCTTGGCTCGGTGGGACCGCTGACGGTGCATCAATATACCTACGCTTCGCTTCCGTTCGATCCCGAAAAGGACTTCGTGCCGATCGCGCTGCTCGAATCGTCACCGATCCTGCTGGTGGCGTCAGCGGCGATGCCGGTGGCGACCGCCGCGGATCTCATTCAGCTGGCGCGCGACAGACCGGGCGACATCTCGTACGCCTCCAACGGCAACGGTAGTCCCGAGCACGTCGCCGGCGAGGTCTTCAAGACGAGACTCAAAATAGATCTGCATCACCTGCCATACGATGGCGCCGGGCCGGCACGTAAGGCAGTACTGGCCCATCAGGCGGATCTGATGTTCGATCCTTGTAAAGGTGCGATGCCGGCGATTCGCCAGGGCTTGCAGAAGCCGCTGGCCGTTGCGGCGGCCAGCAGGCTGCCGAACCTGCAGCAGGTCCCGACGTTCGCCGAGGTGGGGGTTCCCCACTACGAGCTGCGGGTCTGGACCGGTATCCTGGCGCCTGTGGGTACGCCCGCGCCGATCGTGAAGGCTTTGAACAAAGCGGTGCTCGAGGCCGTTCAGTCGCCCGACCTTGCTAAGGAAATCGCGGACGAGGACGGCGAGGCCGGCTCACTGACACCAGCCGGGTTCGCAACCTACATCCAGGCCGAACGCCGCCACTGGAAATCGCTCGTGGAAGACAGCGGCGTGGCGCGGGTAGTCACTGAATGATGGGTACTGTTTGACGCAACGCCGTGCCGACGTCGCCACTGTGTCCCGTAGCGTAGAGCTCGTCGCGGGTCACACAACGGCTCGTATGATCGGAGAGCGCCGGGCCCGTGCGATGATCGGTAGCGGTGCCGGCGCTGGCTGGGCAATCTGCCGACGACGTTGCGGCAACCCGATTTTCGGGAGAAGTTGTGCACCCAATGATTGCACCGAGTAATAGCACTGCGCTCAACGACAGGATTTTTCTGGCCATCATATGCCTCAGTGTTTCTGCGAAGTATCGGCCCCGCCGCCGGCTGCGCCTCGTTCAAGCGGTCTCGTGACCGAGGTGCTGCTGGTAAGAAAGACGTCCTGATTTTTGAAGTCGATGCTGAGGGATGCCATGGTGCCCAGTACATCCATGCCCAGGACCATCGCCGGCCGGTCCTCGAGGCCCCACACCGTGAAGATGTGGAAATCTCCATAGATGATGCTGACATCGTTAATGCGGACGGGAGTGGGCGCATCCACCACGATCGAAGGCGCAACCCGAATCTCCCCGGTCTCGACTCTCTCGGTCGCACCGTAGATCGATGTCAGCCGCACCACGCCACCTGGTCTGCGCAGATCTCCCAGCGCTCTTCGCAACGCGAGGTTCCCCAGCGATCGTTCCGAACCGGTATCGAGGATGGCCCGCACGGGAATCCTTCCGATCGAGACGTCCAGCGCGATCAGGCCCTGACCCTGGCGCGTCGCATGAACGCGAATCGATTGTGATCGCGACAGATAGTCGACTCGATGTGCGACTTCCACACGATTGCGGAGGAAGTCGATCAGCAGGCTCTGATCACTCAGGCCCGCTGCACCTAGAATACCGTCGGCATCAGCCATGACGGTCGCGCCGACCACCGGCAACAGCGTGGTGCCGAAGTCGAGTGCACCGGTCTGCATCTGCTTGACCTCGACAAATGAGGTCTGCGCGCTGCCGGTGATGCCGTCGACCACCACACTGGCCGTGGCCACAGGCGTCAAACCCAATAAACGCACCAGCCTGGGAGAGATAGTTGAGTGATTGGCCCCGGTATCGACGATGAATCGGAACGGACCCTGTCCGTTGATGAGTACCGGTACCAGTACACGACCGATGTGATCGTGGGTGGTCGGTAACGCGAGCACGGAAGCGTTGGGGCTCGGCTCAGGCTGCGCGACCTCGGTGGCGGGCATCGGGTGCGTTTCGGCATCAGCAGCGGCCGCTGGCGCCAGTGTTGCCAGTGCTGCCGTCAGGAAGAAGCCGGCCAATTGCTTGAAGGCCCCCCGCATGGGTCTTACCCTAGCATGAAAGTGTCTGGTATATGCTCGCACCGCAATGGTTGTTAACGCTGATCACCGTGCGCTGCAGTTGGGGCTCATCGCCATCGCCGATCTGATGCAGAACGGGCGACTTGCCGAAGCCGAGCGTGCCTGCCGCGCGTTGCTGGCACAGACCCCGCAACAAGCCCCGGCACTGCACCTGCTCGGCCTCATCCGCGAGCAGTCCGGCGATGCCGCCACTGGCGAACAGTTGGTGCGGCAGAGTCTGCAGATCGACCCCGCCAACCTGAAGTTCCGGCTCAATCTCGCGCAATTGCTGCACCGTCGCGGATGCGCGGCCGAGGCCGCCGAAACCTATCGTCAGGTGCTCGAGCAGGCACCGATGGAGCTGACGGCGCGCCGTGCGCTGGCGGTGATACTCGATGAGCTGGGTCGGCCGGCCGCCGCCGAAGCCGAAGTCCGTACGCTGCTGCAGCAACGTCCGCAGGACGCCGATGCCAGTTCGCTGCTGGCCTACCTGCTCGAGCGCCAGAATAAACTCGCCGAGGCCGAGGGCGCCTATCGGCGCGCACTCGCACTCGATGAGAGCCAGACATTTGCGCATCAGAATCTGGGAGCGCTGCTATCGCGTATGGAACGCGCGGAGGAGGCGCTGGCGACCCTGGATCGTGCGCGTATGCTGGGCGCGCGCACTTTCGAACTCAGCTTCAATCGCGGGCGCGCGCTCAGCCTGCTCTACCGCCTGGAGGAGGCGGAGCGCGAGTTCGTTGCTGCAGTGGCACTCCAACCCGCCCACATCGAAGCCCAGCTCAATCTTGCGCGCCTGCGCCATATGCGCGCCGATCCAGCCTTCGCGCGCGACTTCGAGAGCATCGCTGCCGAGCACCCAGGCAACCTGCCGTTGCAGGCCGAATTGGCGCGCGTGTTCATGGGTGCCGGCCGGTTCGACGAAGCGGAGCGGCATTTGCGGCAAGCCCTGGTTGCGCGCGGACCGATTCCAGCGCTGCGCGCGCTGCTGGCACAGCTGCTTCAGGAAAAGGGCCGTCTTGCAGAGGCCGAACAGGAGGCACTGCTCGCAGCCGAGGCGGAGCCCGACGGCGCGCAGATCGTCGAGACGCTGGTGGCCATCCTGCTGGCTCGCGGCCGCGCGAGCGATGCACTGCCTTACCTCGCGGCGAGGCGTGCCCGGGAACCGCTGGTCCAGAGCTGGATTGCCTACGAGGCTACCGCTGCACGGTTGCTCGGACAGGATTCTTACCGCGAGCTCTTCGACTACGACCGATTGGTCCGCAGTTACACACTCGAGCCGCCGCCGGGCTGGTCGTCGATGACAGAGCTGAACGTCGCGCTGCGTGCTGCGCTGACGGCGCGCCACCGGTTCGCACGCCATCCTCTGGATCAGAGCCTGCGTCACGGCAGTCAGACGACGCGCAATCTCATCGCCGAAAGCGACGCTGCGATTCGCGCGGTACTGCAGGCATTCGAGGCCCCGATCGCCGACTATCTGGGCGCGATCGGACAGGACCTGACGCATCCACTGTCATCGCGTAATGCCGGGAGAGCTGTGATCACCGGCGCCTGGTCGGTGCAGCTGCATCGGGAGGGTTTCCATGTGAATCACCTGCATCCGCAGGGCTGGATCAGCTCGGCCTATTATGTGGACGTGCCGGGTGAGGTGCAGGACATAGCGCTGCGCTCGGGCTGGCTCAAGTTTGGCGAGACGCGTTTCCCAGTGCCCGGCGCGACCGCGGAGAAGTATCTGCAGCCGGTACCCGGTCGACTGGTGCTGTTTCCCTCATACCTATGGCATGGCACGACGCCAATCCACGGCGCGCAGCCGCGGTTGACGATCGCCTTCGACGCGTTGCCCATACCGGTGTCCCACGCGAGGCTCGAGTGAACGCAGCCGTCATCAGCGAGTCGGAGGCACGGGCCCTGGCGGACGCAATCAACCAGGTGTCGGCGAATCAGACACCGGCCGAAGCGCTCAAGCTGGTGGAAATGGCGTTGGCGCGTGCACCTCGACAACCGCTGGTTCTCAACGCCGCGGGCGGTCATATGCAGCGAATTGGCGACCTGGCGCGCGCGCGTGAGCTGTTCAAGAACGCGATTGCCGTCGACGGGAAGTCCAGGGTGCTGTGGCTGAATCTTGCCAGGGTCTGCCGTGCGCTCGGCGATCATGTCGAGGAGGAGGTAGCGCTCGAAAGGGTCTTGGGCATGGAGCCGCGCTACGTGCCGGCGCTGCTGCAGAAGGGCGATCTCATGGAGCGGCTCGGGAGGCCCAAGGCCGCGGCGATCGTCTACGGCGCCGCGATCGACTGCCTGGATGCCGGCGCCCAGGTGGGACCGCAGCTGGAGCCGGTGCTTGCACGCGCGCGCGCGGTACGAGCTGAGAGCGATGCGGCACTAAACGCGTTCCTTGACGAAGAGCTCGCGCGGCCACAGCAGCAGCATCGGGCGGAGGATCTGCAACGCTTTCAGGCGTGCCACGACATCTACCTGGGGAAGCGACAGATCTACTACAGCCAACCCAAGGCGTTGATGTTTCCGTATCTGCAGGCGCTGGAATTCTTCCCACGTACCCTGTTTCCCTGGTTGCCACTGCTCGAGGCTGCTGCGCAAGACATCGCAGCCGAGGCGCTGGCGGTGCTCGATGCCGATCGCGCCGAGTTTCGACCCTATATCGATTCGCCGGAGAGCGCGCCGATCGATCAGTGGCGTCCGCTCAATCATTCACTTCAGTGGAGCGTTTATCACCTCCTGCACGACGGCAAGCCGATCCCGGCGCATATGCAGAAGTGCCCTAAGACGGCGGCGGTGCTGCAGCAATTGCCACTGTGCGATATCGAGCGGTACGCGCCCGGTGCCTATTTTTCGGTGCTCCAGCCGCACACGCGATTGCCGCCGCACACCGGTACGACGAATACGCGTTCGATCGTGCACCTGCCGCTGGTCATTCCGCCAGGCTGCGGATTTCGGGTAGGATCGCAAACGCGCGAATGGCGGCGCGGAGAGGCGTGGGTATTCGATGACAGCATCGAACACGAGGCCTGGAACGACAGCGATCAGGTGCGCATCATTCTGCTCTTCGATATCTGGAATCCGCTGCTGACGCATGCCGAGCAGGATATGGTGCGAGCGCTCACGATCGGTATCGGCCGCTTCTACGGCGATGAAGGTCCCGAGTTGGGTTCGCGATGAAGCGCACGGGAATCGGATTCGGCCTTCTGTTGGCGGCTACGATCTCGCCGGCCTGGGCCGTGAGCGATGCGCTGATCGACGGCATGCGCCGTTGTGCCGCGCAGTCCGACCAGGCGCAACGCCTGGCTTGCTTCGACACTCTTGCTTCGACGCTGCCGAAGATCGAGGCAGACCGCTTCGGCCTGACGGCCGACATCGCGAACAAGCGCGATCCGCAAAGCGAACGACATGACAAAGAGGCAGTGCTGCCTGGCAAGATCGTGGCCTTAGGTGCCGGGCCGCGCGGCGAATACATATTCACGCTGGACAACGGACAGGTGTGGACGCAGGCGGACCTCGAACCGAACAAGAAGTTCGCTGTCGGCGATGTCGTCCATATCGAGCATGGCGCGATGGGGTCGCTGTGGCTCGCGGCGGACAAGGCGCGCAAGACGCGCGTCAAGCGCATCAGCTAGTCATCTGGCTGGTCATTTGCGCGGCTAAAGGGCGTAGCCCCAGCGCTTTATCCATGGCATCAGCACCGGTAGCGCCGGCTCGAAGTAGCGTTCGTAGCGCTTCCAGCGGCCGACCGAACGGCTGTTGACCGGCTCCGTGACCTGCGAATAGCTCGGGGTGCTGATGAATCCCTTGGCGCGGGCGCGCTCGCCGGGGGAGAGCATCGCTTCGTGCCAGGGCAGCTGCAGAAATTCTGCCAGGTGGCGTACCTGCGCGGGAAAGTCGGCCGTGAGCTTCTCGTAGAACAGCTCGTAGCTCGAGGGACGCAGCAGAGCCCATTGCGAATACCAATATCCAAAGGCACTGTCGTACGTACGCGCGAGCGTCGGCAGGTCGCGGCACAGCAGTGCCAGGTCCGACGAGCGGAACTGCTGCATGTAGCAGCTCAGCAGAACGTCGCAGGGGTGACGGATCGTCAGCACGATGCGTGCGCGCGGAAACAGCCGCCGGATCAGCGGCAGCACGGTCATATTCATCGGGCCTTTGTCCACCAGGCGCCTGCCGGGCGACAGATCGATCTTGCGACGTACGCCCGCCCAGTAGCGCTCTCGTATCTCATCGAGGGCGCCGCCAGCCAGTTTGCCCAGCTCATCGGGGTAGCTGACGGGGCCGTCGCACAACGCCGCGCAGGCGCGCATCATGAACGGCTGCTCGTCCATCGACTGCAGCATCGGGTGCGCATCGAGCACCTGCTCGAGCAATGTCGTTCCTGAACGTGGGAACCCGACGATGAAGATCGGTGACTCTTCGATCGTGGGCCCCTCATCCCATCGGGCGACGTCAGCCGGGTCGCAGCTACGCGCGATGCGCCTCGACAGATAGGAAGGCTTGCCAACCGACTTGCCGATCGCAGTGCTGATGAAGGCAATCTGCGAGCGGTGCGCCTCCTCGGCTATGGCGTAGGCCTCGTCGTAACGACCCAGCGCATCGAGCGCTTTTGCCATCGGAAACAACGCGTGGAATTTGCGCGCATCTGACTGATGCTTCGGCAGGGCGGCGGTCAGATGAGTCAGCGCCAGCTCGTGCTGGCCGGCTCGGGTGGCCAGTTGCGCCGACACCTGCAGCCAGTCGATCTGGGTTTCCGGGTCGCGTTCCTGCTGTTGCAGACGATCCAGGATGCCACGAGCCTCGTCCATCCGATGCAGCCGCTCCAGGATGCTCGCCAGCACGACCGGCGCACGTCCTTTCGTCGGAGGACTGGCTAGCAGCTGCTCGATAGCCGGCGCGGCGCGGCGCGTCTCGCCCATCATCACCAGCAGGCCCGCGATCTGAGCCGTGATCTGCGGTGTCAGCCCCTGCAGCTGCTGCCAGTTTTCGAGCGTTTCCAACGCTTCATCGTTGTTCGTCAGTTCGTAGCAGCATTGGGCGAAAGCCCAGCGCACGGTAGCGTCATCGGGCGCCAGGCCAACGGCATCGCGTAGCGCCAGGTAGGCAGCGTCATAGTCGCAGCGCTCCATCTGCAGCACGCCGAGGTTGTACAGGAGCGTCGGCGAGGGCGGAGCGAGCCGCAGTGCACGGTCGAATGCCGCGATCGCCTGATCGTGACGCCGCGTCGGTCGCAACGCGGTGCCGAGATTCTGCCAGTGCTCGGGCACGTCCGGCTGCATCACGGTCAGCGCATTGAAAATCCGCACCGCATCCTCATGCCGGCCACGGGCGTACAGCACCTGCCCCAGGACCCCGAGTGCGCCGGCGTGATGATGGTAGGCACTGAGCACTTCAAGGCACCTGGCCTCGGCTTCGGCCAGCCGACCCCCGGCGAGGTCGGCTCGCGCCAGCGCCAGCAATTGCTCGGGGTTGTTGCTACCCGCCACGGTGTTACTCGGGTGGCCTGTTGGTGGCGCGCTCGGCGATGAGCGATTCAAGAGAACTGGCCAGATCCGCTGCGACCAGGTCCCAGCGATTGCTGCGCCCGGGCTGGCGGAAAAGGCGCATCGTGGGATACCACGGGCTGTCGCGGCGCTCGCGTAGCCAGCGCCAGTCGGGCGCGGCGCTCAGGGCCACCCATACCGGCCTCCCTAACGCGCCCGCCAGGTGCGCGATGGAGGTATCCGAGCTGATGACGAGATCGAGCGACGTCATGATGGCGGCGGTGTCGAGGAATGCATCCGGGCCGCCTTCCTCACCGGGGAAAAAGATGCGGTCGCGAAACGGCGCTGCCTGCAGCTGCTGCAATCCCTCGCCCTGCTGCAGTGACACCAGACTGACGCCTGGGATGCGTGTCAGTGGCTCGAATGCCGCGAGGGGCGGCGAGCGTCCGCGCGCCCAGGTCAGGCGCTCGACCTCAAGGTTGCCCTGCCAGGCGAGACCGATACGCAGGCTCGGCAGATGCCGCAAGCGCGCGGCCCAGTCGGCGGAGCGGGCCGCTTCCGCGGTCAGATACGATATCTGCTGCGGAATGCTGCCAACCTGCGTGTGCAAGGCCAGCGGCAGGCTCATGAGTTCGCAGTGATAGTCGATGCGCGGCAGTGGCTGGCCCCGGCCTATTATCTTAATGGCGTGAACAGTCTGGCTGGTTCCTGCCAACGTCGACATCAGCGCCTTGAGTCGTGGCATCACCTCGAAGACGACGGTGGCACCCCGTTCGGTCAGCAAGGACAGGTAGCGACAGAACTGAATCGCATCGCCCAGTCCCTGTTCGGCGTGCACCAGCAGGGTCTTACCGTCTATCGACGCATCACCCGTCCAGCGCGGTACGCCGAAGTCGCGCGACGGGACCGCGAGCGCGGGCACGCGGAAGCGCGCTTCGTAGAGCGGCCAGCCGCGGCGAAAATCACCCTGCGCAAGATAGAGGAATGCCAGCTCGAGTCGCGCCGCCGGATCGTCGCGGTCGATCGTTAGCGCACGATCGAAACTCGCTTCCGCTTGTGCGTAGTGGCCGAGTCTTGCCGATAGCACCCCGATATTGATGTGTGTAGCCGCCGCGGTGCCGTCGAGGACCGCGGCGCGTATGAAATTCTCCAGTGCCGGCTGAAGCTGGCCCTGCGCCTCGAGCGCGACGCCCCGGTTGTTGATGACCTCTGGTCGGTTGGCATCGACGCTCAGTGAGCGATCGAAACTCTCGATCGCTTCCGCGTAGCGCTCCATGCGCAGCAACGCGGTACCGTACTGCGCGTGTGCCTCACGATCCCGAGGAATCAGGGCTGCCGCGCGGGCCAGTGGTGCTAACGCCTCAGCCGGGCGACCGAGCGCGAGCAATGCCGTCCCGCGTCCCACCAAGTCCGAAGGGCGCTCACCGCTGCGCGCAAGCGCCTGGTCGAAGTCTCGCAGCGCCTCGGCGTGACGACCGAGCACCGCGAGCGTCATGGCGCGGTTGTGCAACGTGTCGGGGCTGGCGGGGTCGATCGCCAGCGCGGTGTCGTAGCTCGCCAGCGCCTCAGGTAAGCGGTCGAGCTGGGCGAGAACGTTGCCGCGATTGCTATGCAGAGCGGCCAGCTGCGGCTGCAGGGCCAGCGCCCGATTGATGTTCCCAAGTGCACGCTCGAGATCGCCCATCGCAGCGGCGAGCCTGGCCAGGTGCTGGTGCGCCAGCGGTTGATTTGCATCGAGCTCGACGGCGCGTTCGAAGCAGGTCAGCGCATCGCGTGTGCGTCCGGCTAAATCGAGCGCGATGCCCAGTTCGGTCAGCGCTTCCGCATCCGTCGGCGCCAGCCGGACCGCCTGGCCAAAATTTGCCAGTGCTTCCTCGTTGCGGCCGAGCATCGCCAGCGCAGCCCCGCGCAATCGAAATGCATTCGCCGCATTGCCGTCCAATGCGACCGCGCGATCGCAGCTCTGCAGGGCAGCCTCAGGGCGGCCGAGCGCCAACAGTGCGCGCGCCAGATTCAGCAACACCGATGGCCGGTCGGGTTGCAGCTCCAGCGAGGCTGCCATCAGCGGTGCACCCTGCGCCGGCTGTCCGAGCTGTGCCAGCGCCACACCGAGACGCTGCATGATGTCGGCATCCTTGGGTGCCGCGCGCAGCAGCTCCTGCAGGATTGCCACGGCTTCGCGGAATCGCCCGGCGCGCTGATGCGCGACGGCGGCTTCGAGCCGACCGCGGGCGACGGTGGATGTCATGCAGTGCTACCCATAAAGCTCCAAAAAAAAGGCGGGCACAAGGCCCGCCTTTAAGTCTATCTAAAAGGATTCTAAGGCGCTTTTTTTGGGGAAGCTCCTTTAGAAATCCATCGTAACGTTCATGAAGATGAAGCGTCCCGCCAGGTCATAGACCGAGGCATAGGTGTTGTTGTCGTAGTAGAGATCGTTGCCGCCCGTCTTGCCGCTGACCGGCGGTGGATCCTTGTCTGCGATGTTGTTGCAGCCCACGCGCATCGTGAGCTTGTTCCAGACATAGGAGGCATGCAGATCGAAGTAGTTGTAATTCGGAATGTGATCATCCGGCAGCGAGCCGCCATCCTCCCACCCCGGCAGGAAATCCGGCTCCTTCGGATCGACGATCGTATTGACTGCCTTGCCGATGAAGCGCCAGACAATACCAGCCGAGAGACCCGTCACCGGCGTGTCGTAGTCGACGGTCGCGCGGTGGCGCCACGTCGGCGTGATCGGGTCACAACTCAGACCAAAGCGGCCGGCGCAGTTATAGGACTCCGAGCCCGGACCGCCGGGACTGAAAATCAGATCCTTGAGCCAGGTGCCGTCAAAGCGCGTGCGAAGGGCTCCGAAGGCTCCGAGGTTGACGGAGTACGCCAGCCCGATGTCGACACCTCGATATTCCTCCTGGCCTTCGTTGATCAGGGGGTCGACCACGTAGCCACTGGGACTGGCCCAGAGCGTGCCGCTGCCATCGCGGTGTATCAGACCGCACCAGAATGCCAGGCCGGTGGCAGTGCAGTTGCTTTGTATCAGGCTCGAACCATAAGAGTTCACCAGGCCTGAGATCTTGATATCGGTGTAGTCCAAGGTCGCGCTGAGTTTCGGCAGGAAAGTCGGCGTGAATACCAGACCGATATCGTAGGTCTTACCGACCTCGGGCTTGAGCGTCGGGGTACCGCCGATCAGGCCGTTGTACTGCGATGACGGTGCACGCGCCGCGCCAGCGGCCGGGGCCCCCGTCAGCGCGCATTGCGCCGCCGTGAGTGCCGAACCCGTACCGCACAGGTCGTCGCTTCCGTCCAGAGCGACGTGCTGCGGCTGGTAGAGCTCCTGCAGGTTCGGCGCGCGTACCGATCGGTTGTAGCTCGCGCGCAGGCGCACGTCGCTGACCGGCGCCCACTCGAGACCGAACTTGAAGGTGTTGGTGTTGAAGCCCTCGCTGTAGGTCGAGTAGCGATAGCCAGTCTCGAAATCGAGCGACTTCGCGAACGGCACATCGTGTACGAGTGGCAGGCGCGCCTCGGTGTAGACCTCCCACACGTGCTGCGCAGCCTCGACGGGCGGCGACGGCGAGCCGACGCCGGACAGATCGCCGCTCTCCCATTCTGCGTCGGGTTCGGAACTCAACGTATCACGACGATAGTCCGCACCCAGAACCACCTTCAGGCCGTCATTCGCCCAGGGTGTCTTGATGCCGTATTGGGTCAGATCGCCGGATACGTAGGCTTCGCCGATGTTCTCCTGCTCCGATGCCAGGAACACGCCCGGTACCGAGATGTAGGCCAACGTGGCCGGGCTCACGGCTACTGCCGGGTTGAAGATCGACCAGGGCACGCAGCCGGATTGACCACCCTGGCAGACCGGGGTGCCGTTGGGGCCGGCCACTGCCAGCAGCGAATTCTGAATGCGCTCGGTCGAGGTATCGTTGTTGTGATAATCCGATGAGCGCGTCGTCGCGAACAGGGCATAGGCGTCGTAGGTCCAGCCCGAGGTGATTTCACCGCGTACGCCGAACACACCGCGATAGGAGTCGTGCGTGTACTCGTCCTGGCGAGGGCCGCCTTCGATATTGCGGCGGCCAATGATGATCTGGCCGATACCGGCGGCACTCATCTGGTACGGGAACGCACCGGTGGTATTGGTCTTATTGGTATAGGCAAGGGGTGCACCGCCGCCGGTTTCGGGGCAGAGCTTCGGGAACTCGCCCGCCGTGATATACGGGTTCATCCCCGCATTGCCAAAGCCACCGGTACCGCAGTTGTACGAGAGCGCACCGTCCGGGAGACCCGTATCGGCATCCGACGCCTTGCCGCTGCCCAGGAACGAACCGGCCGGCGCATAGGCACCGGTGGTCTGGTCGTCCATGAACATGAACTCGGAGTAGGCCTCGGCGTGCTCATTGAATTTCAAATGAGCGAAGAAGCCCGCGGTGTAGCGCTCGTCATTGCGCTGCAGATAGTGGGACGCGCCGTAGTTGAAGTGGTTGTACTGCTTCACCAGGGCGCCGGTGTCATCGACTTGGAATTTGCCGATCGCCGGATTCTGGAACACGGCCGGGGCGGTGGTGCTCGAGCCACCGCAACTGAAGGGCACTGCGCCGCTGCTGCTGTCGGTAAGCGTGCAGGCCGAATGGTCGCGGTGATTGGCTGTGATCGCCGACGTCCTGCGGTAACCGAGATAGCCTTCGAAGTTGCCGGCGCCATCGTCGAAGTTGTGTCCAACGATGATGGTGAAGTCCTTGTTGGACCCATCCCAGTTGGAGCCGGTGACAGCCGGATTGCCGGCGGCCGTCAGCAGCGCATCGTCCGCGGGTTGGTGGTTGTGATGGTTGTAGATTCCGAGGTTGGCATCGACGCGCACACCCTCGAAGTGATCGTTCATCACAAAGTTGACGACGCCCGCGACTGCGTCCGCGCCGTAGGTCGACGAGGCGCCGCCCGTCAGCACGTCCACCCGCTCGATCAGGGCGGTCGGGATCTGATTGATATCGCCGGCGGAGGCGTACGCTTCGCCGCCGGATCCACCCTGAATCGCGCCTGGGTCACCACCCTGCAGGCGGCGGCCATTGACCAGCACCAGGGTGCGCTGAACGCCCAGGCCGCGCAGGTTGACAGTGGCAGTGCCGTTGGCGGTCATCGACAGGCCGGAGCTCTGGTCGGCGACAACCTGCGGCAGGCTGTTGAGCAGGTCCTCGACGCGGGTCGTGCCCGTCTCCTTGAACTCTTCGCTGGAGACCGCGGTCACCGGGCTGATCGCATCCAGACTTGGGCTCGCGATACGCGAACCGGTGACCACGACCTCCTTCAGCTGGGACGTCTGGTCATCTGCCGTATTGGTCGCCGTCTGAGCGCTGGCGATCGAGGGTAGTAGGCTAGCTACTCCCGTGGCGCCGCCAGCGAGCAGTGCTAAACGCACCGCCCGCCGGAGGGCCGGATTGATTTCTTTTCTCACGCTTCTCTCCCCAAATTGGTGGTTGTAACGTGCTCAGCTCTGGCCCAAATCCTATGGACGAGCCGACGCACAGCGGCGTGTGCTTTTTGCAACGAGTGCGCCGCGTTAGAACAACAATGTCGGATGCTGCCAACCTATAACCGAACACTTGAGACTCTTAGTTGTTACAGCAAGTGGGTCGAGTATACGCAAATTGTTTACTGCGACAATAACCGTGCATTTTGTAGGAGTTGTTGCGATGCCGCCACGCACGGCGCGGGGGCAAATCGGTGGCGCAGCGCACCGAGGCGGAGCGCCTTTGTCTTTCAATCGCGCCCGGGGGGCGGCGCGCGGGCTGCTCAGGGCATGCCTCTTCAGGGCATGTGATAGGCCGACGCCACCAGGGCGCCGATCTGCTCTCCCATGTTGATACCGGTCTCGACCGAATAGCGGAAATGGATTCCGCCGCAAATGCGCGCGGTGCTGACCTCGTTCACCAGGTCTTGCGGGTGCGTCCACTTGTGGATGGATCCCGGCGCCGTGTTGCTGGTACTGCTGATAACAGGAACAGGGTCGTGACCCGATTCGATCCTGATCACCGTGGCCAGCACGGAGGCAAGGATGCAATGGCCGCAGGGATATTCGGGCTGAAGGGGTGCTGGAATCACGGACGTCCAACCGGGATCGCGTTCGGTCGCGGCGTTATTATCCTTGTCGCCATTGCGGGTCGCGGTCACCGGTCGCCAGTACTGATAATGGTATTTGGCTTCGAAGACGGCGATCTCCGCCTCGTTCATCGCCGCGAAGGAGGCGGCGAACAGACGCGCATTACGTGTGATATCCCGTCCCGGTGCCAACGCCACGGAACGCACGATGCCTTCGTGTACGTCCGGTAGATTGGTGGCCCAGAAGCGCACCATCTCAGTCTGTTCCGGCGTGCGCGCGGTGCTGTCGACGGCGCCCAGCAGCTTGGTCTCGTTGTAATCCTCTGCATAGCGCTTGCTGTCCAGTGCCGGCGGCGGTCCCGGGCGGAACTGCGATGCGCTGCTCATGAACCAGGGCCGGTTCTGCGAGTAGGCTACCCCGTATGGCGGTGTCGTCGGCACGTAGACGCCCGGCGCTGTCAGGGGCCGATAGGGCTGCAGTGTCGGGATGTCGTTGACGTGTTTGGCGAGAAAGTCGGCTGCTGCTGCCTGACCCACCTGGATGCCCGCGGCGCGGGCGGCGTCATCGGGCAGCTTGCCCAGCGCGGCCTGATAGGCGCCATTGATGCGTGCGGCCTGATTGGGATCCTCGTGAGCCAGTACGTCATGGCTCGCCGCAGCAATGGCGGCATCCACCGAGGCAGCCGACGCGCCCGATGCAGCGGTGTCCGGTGCTCCCGGTGCACCGTGCGCGGGTCCCAGGCGAAGCCGATCCTTCGGATAGCGGCCCGTGATCGCGTTGACGGCTTCGTACACCGCGTTCTGCGTCAAGGCCATCGTGCGGATGGTATTGGGACCGTCGATGGCGATCGCAGTGGTCATATCCGCCCAATCTATCAACGCGTCGGCGCGGACCGGCGATGCTGTCAGTAGAAATGGCGAGAGGCAGGTCAGCACGGCGATTGCGCGCCGGCATGCATAGGTTCGCGTCATGCACCCAAGTGTGGCATGCGCTCAGCGCAAGTCCAGAGGGGCGTCCAAAAATGAAGAGGGGCGATGGCACAACGCCATCACCCCTCGAGGCCGACCGATGCGGCCAGGGCTTAGAGAGAGAACTTCACATGAAGATCGATCGCTCGCCCCAGATCGTCGTAGGTGAACGGGTCGTACGGGTCGCCTTCCGGTGAATCCAGCATCGCAGCGCTGTCGTACGGCGGGTAGCGATTGAGCACGTTCAGGACCGACAGGCGGAAGTCCCAGTTCTTGACCTTGTATTCGGCGTTGAGATCGAACGCAGTGAATGAAGCAACATTTACCTGTGTCGTCACCTGATCGAATACGGTCAACGAGTTCTGGTAGCCGGCGGTGTAGCGCATCGTCGCGCCAGCCGACAGGCCCGTATCGTTCGCCCACCCGGCATTCAACGAACCCTTCCAGTGAGGAACCGGGCCGCCACCCGCGATCGGCGAGTCGTAGTCCCAGCCATTCTGGCCGGTGAAGTTGCGCCACACCCCTGCCTGATTGATCTGGAATTTGTTGACGTAGGTCGCGCCCAGGCCGACGTTGACCCTGCCGCCGACCGCCAGCGGGAAAGTGTAATTGCCGGCGAGGTCGATACCAGACGTGTTGATTTCGAACTGGTTCGAATACGACGTGATCGTATAGATCGCCGTCCCGTCGGCAGCGCGCACCAGCGAGCCGGGCGGGAACGCGCCTGGATCGTCGATGACTTGCTGTGGTGTCGCACTGCCCGCGATCACGTTGTACAGCCAGAGATTGTAGAAGTCGGCTGACAGCGTGACGTTGTCGACCGGATTCACCGTCACACCCAGATTCAGGTTCTTCGAAGTTTCCGGCTTGATGTTCGGGTTGCCGGAGGTGATGTTGCCGACGTTCTCGGTCGGACGACCCTGCGGATCGAGCGCATCGTTGACGGTGCTGTTGGACAGCAGGGTGCTGTTGCTGGCCTCTTCGAGACTGGGCGCACGGAACCCCTGCGCATACGAGGCCCGCAACGTCAGTTGCTGAAACGGCGTGTATTTCAGGGTGTACTGAGGTTTCACCCCCGTGCTGCCCACATCGCCGTAATGCTCCTCGCGGATGGCGATGTCCGCATCGAGCGACTTCAGGATCGGGAAGTCGAATTCACCAAAGACGGCCCAAACGCTGCGATCGGCAACGACGCGGACGAATCCGGTACTCAACAGCAGGGCAGCATCGGGGTCGCCGGGTTGGTCTTCCGATTCGTGACGGAACTCCGCACCGATCGCCATCTTCATCGGGCCGCCAGGCAGATCGAACAATCTACCACTGCCTTTGACGTCGACCGTGTCGAGCTTGGAGACGGCTCTATAAGCGTCCGTGATATTGAGTCCGGCAGCGCCTGCCGGCGTCGACAACGGGTTGAGGAAGTTGTACGAGCCATTGGCGATGTCGGCTGTCAGGCTCTCGGCATTGACGTAGTTGCGACCCTCGAACGACACGTGGTCTTCCGAGTGACCGTAGCCCCCGTCGACGTCCCACCCGAGAAAGGTGCCCTTGATGCCGGCGGTGACTCGCCAGGCGTTGGAAATCGTTATCGTGTCTCGGCGGCCGTTGTCGAGGAACGCATAGTTGATCGGCGTTGCAATGCCGCCCCGGGCTGAAGGGTTGGTGGCCGGTAGGATATTCGACACGGCCGCCGCGCCACCGGTGGCGGGCGTCAGCACGTAGGATCCCGAACTCAGCGATGCCGGGGTGAAAGCACTATTCGTATCTTCGTTGGAGAAGAACAGGTCGCCGTAGGCTTCCCAGTTGTCTCCCAGTTTCAGATTGGCGCTGGTTACGAAGTTGGCCCGCTCGGCAGCCG
>DATBAM010000085.1:0-40395 GCA_036271535.1 Steroidobacteraceae bacterium
CTCGTACGCCCTATGCCGTCGCGGTGGTCGCTCCTGGCGCCCTCCGTTTCCGCACAGCGGGGATTTACGCTGCTCGAGCTGATGGTGGTGGTCTTCATCATCGCGCTGGTGGCGGCCGGTGCGATCATCAGTCTGGGCTCGACCGGCAAGGACAGTCAGCTCGAGAAGGAACGCGACCGGCTCTCGACGTTGATGTCCTACACCCAGGAGCGTGGCGCCATGCTCACACTCGAGTACGGCATCCGATGTGGACAGCACGGCTACCGCTTCGTCTATTTCGACCATCTGCTCAATCAGTGGGCACCGGAAACGACCGACGAGACCCTCAGACCGCGCAAGTTTCCCGCTGGTCTGCAGCTGACACTGCAGATCGAGGGGCACCAGATCGTACTGGATGACAAGAACCTCGTGATCCCCAAGGTGCAGGCAACGGGCCTGCCCGGCGCAAGCCCGGCGCCCAAACTCGGATCCGATATGCCGCAGAGCTTTGCCGATCAGAGTACCGACAACACACCGCAGATCCTGCTCATGTCCAACGGCGACGTGAACAGCTTCGTGCTGACGATATCGCGGCCGGCGACGAATCGCAGCGCCTCGCTCAAGAGCGACGCCGATGGCACGATCAAAACCGGCGATATCGTGGAGCCCAAGTGAAGCATTCGCATGGCTTCACGCTGCTCGAAGTGCTCGTCGCGCTGGTGATCGTGGCCTTCGGAATGGGAGCGGTACTCTCCGCGCTCAGTGCGTCGGCGGGTAATATCGCGTCCCTACGCGAAAAGACGATCGCCCAATGGGTGGCGATGAATCAGATCGCCGATGCCCGACTCAACAGCAACCCGCCCAGACGCGGTGTGTCCGAGGGCGACGTCAAGAACTTCGGCGGCGGCGACTGGCACTGGCGTCAGGATGTCATGGCGGTCGATATGGTTCCGGGCCTCATGGAGATCGCCGTGCGCGTGCGACGCGCGACGCCGGGTTCGTCACGATCGTCCTCTTCGGGCGGCAGCACGGCCAAGTCCGCCAGCCAGTCATCTCGCTCCAGCAGCGTCGGCAGCTCGAGTGGCGCTCCCGGGAGTTTCTTCGGATCGAGTAGCAGCGGTTTCGGCTCCAGTGGCGCATTCGGCGCCAGCAGCGGACTCGGTGGACTGCTCAGCAGCTCCGGCGGTTCATCCGGTCGGAGTATCGGTGCCGCGAACCTGCCGACGACAGGAGATGATCAGCAATGGGTCGCGACGGTCATCGGATTTCGTGGCGACGCCGTTGGACAGCACAGTGACACGTCGCCCGACTGGACTGTCAACTGCAGCGGCGGCAGTACCAGCAGCGGTGCCGTCAGCAGCGGCGTCGCGAACAGCGCTGCCAACGGTAATCCTTGCGCAAGCGCCAGCAGCAGTAGCGCCTCCTCGTCCAGTTCGGGCAGTGCGACCATCGGTAACCCGACACAGCCCTCATCGTCCGGCTCCTCAGGGAGCAACACGTCATGACACGGCGCCCGGGCCGGGGACGCGGCTTCACCCTGATCGAGCTGGTGGTGGCACTTTTCATCTCGGCCATCATGTTCGTGTTCGGCTATCGGGCATTGTCGCAGGCGCTCAGCAGCCGTCGCGAGCTCGAGGAGCAGGCGGCCAAACTCCAGACCCTGCAGCGTGCCATGCGGATCATGGAACAGGACTTCGAACTGCTGGCCCCACGGCCGGTGCGCAACACGATCGGCGATGGGTCGCTGGCCACGCTCCTTGCCAGCAACACCGGTGGCACGGGCTCGATCAGCACACAGTTGTCGGGCAGCTCGCTCAACGGTTCTTCACCGCCGATCGTGACATTCACGCGGATCGGGTGGACCAATCCGGTCGGCGTCCAGCGCAGCGAACTGCAGCGGGTGCTCTACTCCATCGAGAACGGCAACCTGGTGCGATCCTATTATCCGGTACTTGATGCCACCGAAGCCGCACTGCCGGTAAAGCGCACGCTGATCGAGCACGTCAAATCGTTCAGTCTTCGATTCATGGATACCGGCTACAACTGGGTACCGACCTGGCCGGAGGACACACTAGGCGGCGTCTCCCAGAACACGCAGTTGTACACGCGCCCGATCGCGGTCGAGATCAACGTCGAGATCGAAGGCTGGGGCATTCTCAAACGGCACATCGAGGTGTCCGGATGAGACGGCAACAGCACGGTATCGCGCTGATCACAGCGATCATCCTGGTGGCCCTTGCCGCGGTACTTGCCACGGCGATCGGTTTCGCCAGCGCGATGGCGGCGCGGCGTGCAACGACGTCGTTCGGCGCCGATCAGGCCTTCCTCGCCGCCCAGGGCGTCGAAGCCATGGCGGCCTACATACTCAAGCAGACCTACGCCGGCAATACGTCCAACAGCGCCATCTCACTCGACCAGCCCTGGGCACAACCCTACGGGCCTTATGAGCTGTCCGACGGCATCACGCTCGACCTTGCACAGATCGAGGATGAGCAGGGCAAGTTCAACCTCAATAATCTTGCTCGCAGCAATGGCCACACTGATGAGCAGAGTCCCGATTTCGTAGTGTTCCAGCGCCTGCTGAAGCTCGTCCTGGGGGACTCGGACGAAAAATGGGCCGGATTGATCGCCGACTGGATCGATATTGACGGCACACCCAACACGCCGGACGGCGCTGAGGACAGCGTGTATCTGTCGCAGACGCCACCGTACCGCCCGCCCAATCTCTACATTAGCAGCATTTCCGAACTGCTCGCGCTGCCAGGATTCGGCCGCGACCGCTACGACCGTCTCGCCCCGTATATCACGGCGCTCCCGGTCACGCAGACCATCAATATCTGCACGGCATCGGCCTTTCTGCTGGATGCCATTGCCGATCAAACCTCCTACTCGCTCGATCCGGCGGCACTGGCCAACGAGCGCAAGGAAGCCAAGGGCTGTTTTCCGACGCCGGATGCCTTCAAGCGTGGAATGCAGCAGGAAGCCGTCAGCGCCCAGGGCCTCGTGGATACGACTACGTCATACTTTCGATTACGCACGTTTATTACTATTGGCACTGCCCGGTTCACCTTGTACAGTTTGATGTATCACGATCCGAATACGATGCTTGCGCGGCCCATTCTCAGAACCTTCGGCACGGAGTGACCATGGCGGAATGGCTCGTACTGCAACTGTCGCGAAATCTGGATGAGCAATGTGGCTGGGTCGTTGCCGATGAGCGCGGACAGCCGCTGAGCGCCCCGCGGGTCGGATCCCTGACAACTGCCGCGGCCGACGGCGCCGGACGTCGCATCGCGGCGCTCGTCCCCAGTGGCGATGTGCTGATGACCGAGGTGGAGCTGCCGCCCAAGAGCGGCGTCAAGGCGCAGCAGATCGCCCCGTATGCGCTCGAGGAGCAGCTGGCTTCCGATATCGACACGTTGCATTTCGCCGTCGGTGCCCGCAACGAACTCAACGACCGCACCGCCGTCGCCGTCGTCACCCGGGAACTGATGGCGCAGTGGCACGAGGCCTTGAAGAGCGTCGGCCTGGACCCTGATGTCATCTGTGCCGAGACTGCATTGCTGCCGGACAACCCGGGTCACACCGTCGTGCTGCTCGACCGCGACACGCTCAGCGTCAGGCGCGCGGGCGCGATGCCGATCGCGCTACCGGCCGACGATCTGGCGCCCGCGCTGCAGGCTTCCCTCGGCAGCGAACTGGCCGCCGAACATCTGATTTTCTACGCAACGCCCCAGGACTGGCACCGGCACACGCCCGCGATCGAGGCGCTGCGCGGTCAGTGCGCCAGCTTCAAGGCGCAGCTGCTGAACTCAGGCATCCTGCCACTGCTTGCGCCGCAGATTCCGTCAGGACAGTTCGTCAATCTGCTCGGCGGCGAATATGCACCGAAGCGCTCGATGGGCGACAACTGGCAGCGCTGGCGGCTGGCGGCTTCGCTGGCGTTGGCGTTACTAGTGGTTCACGTCGCCGGGCTCTCGTATGAACTGGTGCGCGACAAGCACAGCGAGAAGCAGCTCGACGACGCCATCGGCAACGTAGCGCGCCGTGCCATTCCGGGTGATCCGGGCACGGGCTCGGTGCGATCGCGCATCGAGAAACGCATGCTTGCGGCTCAGTCGGGAGCCAGCGATGGCGGCGGCATGTTGCCTGCACTGACGGCAGTCGCACAGGCCGTAGGCAGCATCGGCACCGGCGCTGCGTCGTTGCAGTCCTTCACTTACCACAAGGATGGGATGGAGTTGCGGCTGAAGGCCCAGGACGCATCGAGTCTCGATCATATCGATCAGCACCTGCGCGGTAACGGCTGGCAGGCCGATATCACCTCGGGCGCGCAGAACGGTCCAAGCTACGAGGGTCGTATCGAAGTCAGGCCAGCCGGTAGCGGCGCCCCGGCGAGGCACCCACGATGATCGAGAAGCTGCAACAGTACATCCAGAAACTCAGTCCGCGGGAACGCACCATTCTGCTTGGCGGCGGCGCGGTGGCGTTGATACTTCTAATCGCCGCGATTGTGCTGCCCCTGCAGCGAAGCGTCAGCACGAGCGAAGCCAGGATCCAGCAGAAGCGCGATGACCTCGTCTGGCTGCGTTCGGTCGCGCCACAGCTCGGAACGCTGCAGAACTCGCGCCGGCCGTCGCTGAACGAATCACTGGTGGTACTGATCGATCGCACCGCGCGCGAATCGGGCATGTCTCAGGCTTTGGTGGGAAGCCAGCCCAGCGGCGATGGCGGCCTCAATGTCCGCCTCGAAAAACTGCCGTTCGATACCCTGATAGGCTGGCTATCCCAGCTTCACCAGCAGTACGGCGTACGCGTTGATTCCGCGACGGTCGACTCGGCCAATGAGGTCGGCACCGTGACGGCTACCCTGGTCCTGCACGCCGGCTGATGTCGTTGCGCATTGCGCTGCTGATCGCAGCGATCATCTTCTGTGTCACCGTGGTGGCGCGCCTGCCGGCGTCGATCCTGACCGCGCGATTACCTTCGATGGTTCACTGTGAGGAGCCGGGCGGCACGATCTGGCAGGGCAGCTGCGGCATGCTGCATGCCGACACCGTGTCGATCCCGCAATTTTCCTGGACGCTGCACCCGCTGCCGCTGCTGCGGTTGGCCATCAGTGCCGACATCCGCGGCGCGGACCCGAGCGACGGCGGCAGCGCCAATGTGCTGCTGCTTCACAATGGCGATCTGACGGCATCCGACGTGCAGGCCGTCGTACCGTTGGGCCCGAGTGCGTCGCTGCTACCCGCTGGCATCAGCGCCGTTTTGACGCTCGCTCTGCCCAGCGCGGCGATGCAGGCCGGACGTGTGACGAAGGTGTCCGGCACGGCCGAATTGCACAATGTGCACGTCGCGAATCCTGCGCTCGACCTTGGCAGCTTTCAGATCCAGCTTGCGCCGGATGATGCCGACTCGAACGTTACCGACGGCCACGTGCGCGACCTCGACGGCCCGCTGAAAGTCGACGGCCTGTTGCATCTGCAACGCGCGGGCAATTTCGAGATCAACGGCACGGTTGCTCCCCGCAGCACGGCATCGGACGACCTGAACCGCACCTTGCAGATGTTTCTCGGTCCGGCCGACGCGCAAGGTCAGCACCCTTTCTCACTCTCGGGTTCGCTGTAGGGGCCTGTTCACAGGCCCTGCAGCTCGCGAAACACGCCCAGCAGCGGGAAATACAGCGCAGCACGAATTGCCGAAGGCTCCCTCAGGCGCGCGAGCGCCAGGTAGCGCTGCATCTGCGGGCGATAGCGCTCCACTTCGCGCGCGATGAACTGCTCGACGGCTCCGCCCTGGTGCGAACTCGTTTTGTAGTCGACCAACCATCGCTGCCCCGCCTCATCGACGATCATTCGATCGAAGATGACGTTGACAACCCGCCCGCCGTGCATACCGCTGACACGCCATTCACTGCGCGATTGCGGATGCCGATTCGATAGCAGCCATCGCCCGCGCTCATCGTCGAGCGTTCGGCGCAAGGCATCGCGAATCCGCCCGGCCGCATCGGAACGCGCCGCCGCATCGACGCCCAGTTCAGCCAGCCACGGACCGTAGTCACGCTCGAGCAGATCGGCGCGGCTCAAATCCACCGTCGCGGAACTCAGCCGGTGCAGTTCGGCGTGTACGATGGTGCCAACCGCGCGCGAGGCCAGTCCCACCCAGCTGTATTCGGGCTGCTCGGCAGGCATCGCGGACGCCACGCTCATGCGCGTCAGACCAGGCGGAGTCGGCATCGCCGGCAACTGCCAGTCGGCCGGCAGCCGCTGCTGCACGGGCGGCGACGGTGACGGCAACGCGCTGCGAGTCACAGACATGGTCTCGCGATACCGTTCGAGGAATGCTTCTCCCAATGCCGGCCACAGCACCGACAACAGCGAGCGGGGAAACGGCACGGGCGGCAGTTCCGACTTCGAGGCCATCAATCCACCGAGCAGGTGCAGCGATTTGCGGGCCCTCGTCGCGGCCACATACAGCAGACGTACACGCTCCTGCGCGGTACGCTCGCGCCTTAGACGCTTGATGTAGGCCGCCAGGGACTGCGGACGTTCCTTCTCGGCCGTGCGGATCGGCGCGATCAGCAGGTCGGTAATCTCGCTGGCGCGGGGGAGTTCGATCCAGTGCAGCAGGCGATCGGCGGTCGACGCGGTTCGGCGTCCGAGGCCAGGCAGGATGACCACGTCCCACTCGAGTCCCTTGGCAGCGTGCATGGTCATCACTTCGATCGCGCCAGGCCGAGCGGGAGCACTCGAATAAAGACTGCGTGTGATCTCGCCGAGAGCGTCTCCCACCAGACTCTCCGGATCGTCGTGTTCCGCCAGCGCATCGATATATCGATCGGCATCCAGTCGGTCCGCTTCCGATGCGTGAATGAGAGGACCACCCAGACGCAGCCAGCAGTGCTCGACCCGCTGCCACAACGGCAGGCCACGCTCGTCACCTTGCCAGGCCGGCGTCAGCGCAGCCAGCAGGCGCTGGACACGCAGCGACGATTCCGGTGACAGCGAATCCGCCGCTGCCACCAGATGGCGATGCACGTCGCTGCATTCCATGAGTGCGAGCGACTCCAGTTCGACCAGCGTCAGCCCGCACCACGGCCCACGCAGCAGTGCATACCAGGCGGTGTGGTCGGACGCATGCAGCAGTGCGCGGGTCAGTGCGGCCAGATCACGCACCACGGCTCGCTCGTTCAACGGCTCGAGATCGAGGCCACGTACCGCAAAACCGGCGCCGACCAGCTGTGCCACGATCAGCTCAGCATGTTTGCGGGCTGCGACCAGCACCGCGATCGACGCGAGTGGATCGCGTTCTCGTGCCGCACGCACGATGTCGAGAACCGCCGCCGCCTCCCCCGTCAGATTCTTGTCATCGAACGCGTAAAGCGTTGCGGCTGGCCCATCATCCGCGACCTTTTCACGCGCCGGCAGCGACGACAGGTAGCTGATGGCTGCCAGGCGCGGATCGTCCTGCAGCGGAAAGAGCCTGCCGAAATGGTCGTTGACCCATTCGATGACGGGCGCGCGCGAACGGAAATTGCGCCGCAGATGCAAGCCACGCAGCGTGAGGTCACCGAGACCGTGGTCGCGCGCCTGCAGAAAGATGCCCACCTCCGCCTCGCGGAACTGGTAGATCGACTGCATCGGATCGCCCACTACGAACAGCGTGCGTCCGTCACCACGCTCCCACGTTCTGGTCAACGCAAGCAGCAGGTTCCGTTGCTCGTACGATGTGTCCTGGAATTCGTCGACAAGAATGTGACGGATGGCGGAACCGGTCCGCAGCGCCAGATCGCTCGGTTCGCCTTCCTCCGTCAGCGCGGCGTACGCCGCCCGGCTGACGTAGCTGAAGTCGACCGAACCCTTCTCCGCGAAAACGAGGTGCAGTTCTGCCGCTGCCCGAACCAGCAGAACAGACAGCGCCGCGAGCGCCTCGCGATCATCGCCGCCGAGCCACGCGTCGGGCAGACAGGCGGCCGCCAGCAGCGCTTCGCGCGTGCCGGCGGTTCGTGACAGCGCATCACGCAACTCGGTGACGCGGGTCTTCATCGCTTTGTCCGTCGGCGCGAAGCCGTCACGCACGCTGAGACTCTTGCGCCAGTCCCGGCCGGTCAGCATCAGCGCGGCAAGCGCGCGCCAGCTGCCGCCGCTCGCGGGCTCAGCGTTGAGTTTGAGTCCCCCGGGCGGCAGCGCCAGGCCACGCTGCCGCAGCGCGTGTGTCAGCGCTAATTCGCTGTCACGTAACAGTGCGTCCGGAAAAGGGGTGATGACACGGGCCAGTTCGGCACGCAGCGCCATCGTCAGACTGTCTTCGATCCGCTTGACCAGCGATTCGCTGTCCAGCTCCACGACTCGCGGCAACCAGTGCGAGCGCTGCTGCAGCATGTCCGCCAGGCGCTGCTCGATCCGGCTCCAGTCGTTGTCCAACCGTTCAAACACCAGGTTTGCCGCCTCAGCGACTTCGGGATCGTGCTCGGACTGTTCCAGACAACGCCGGGCAGCGCGCCGGTATAGCGGCCTTGCGTCCGCCGCGATGCGCAATCCCGGACTCGCGCGCGCGGCGATCGGCAGCTGACTCGCCAGTCGGTAGTTGAGTGCATCGATGGTCTCGATCCGCAGCCGCGACGGATTGCGCAACAGATTCCATTGCTGGCTTCGATCACGCTGCACCGCCCGCTCGAGCACTGCCCCGGCGATGCCTGTATCGGCGCCGGCGCCATGGGATTGCAGCGACTGAATCACCCGGTGGCGCATTTCCGCGGCGGCCTTGCGAGTGAAGGTGACCGCCAGCACTTCCTCGGGCTGATCCACGGTACCGAGCAACGCAAGGTAGCGCGACGTAAGCACGGTGGTCTTGCCGGAACCGGCTGGTGCCTGCAGCAAAATCGATTGTGTCGGATCGAGCGCCAGCTGGCGGGCCTGGCTGTCCAGCGCAATCGCCTCGTTATCGATGGCACTCATCCGGCGGTCTCATCTTCCGACTCGGACTCGGACTCAGCCTCTTCACCCTCGTCCGCGTCAGGATCGGTATCCAGCGATGCCAGCGTGATCGGGTCGATGCGACACAGCAGGTGCAGATGACAGTACTTGCAGGCGTCTGGCTGCGGCCTTAAACCTGCTTCCCCCCGCACGAACTCCGTTACCAGCGATTCGAGCTGCTGCTGCCAGCGCGCCATGCGCGCCGGCCATTCCAGTTCTCCCTCCTTGGGGAACGGCAGCCGTTGAATGCCAACGTTCCGGTCCTGCTGCAATCCCTTCGCTTTGACCCCGTCACGACCGACGTAGAGAGTCACGACCGCGGCAGCGCGCGGACCGGATGCCACCGCATAGGCCGGCAGCTGCGGTTGCTGCAGCCGGTCCGCCAGCGCATCGAATTTTTTCGGCGCGCCCGTTTTGTAGTCGAGTATCAGCAGGCGGCCGTCCGCCAGCTGATCGACCCGGTCGCGCCGTATTTCCAGTTCCGCACCGCCAAGCCGAAATCGCAGCGGCCGCTCGAGCACCTGCGCGATGAACGGCGGCCGCTTGAGCTCCCACTCGATCAGGCGGCCGATCATGCGCGTGGTGCGTAATTGTTCGCGCACCAGCATCCGCTCGCTGGGCTTCGAAGGCTCGCGCGCGATGACCTCGGCGATCGCCGCCCGCGCGCTCCTCGCCGCCACGTCGTCGCGTTCCGCCTCGGACATGGCCTGCAACGTCGACAGATCGGAGGCTTCGCTCCAGAACTTCTCCAGGGCCTTGTGCAGGATGTTTCCGCGCAGCCGCGGATTCACGCCCGGTTGCGGCGTCTCGAGCGGCAGAGCCTTGAGCCGGAACTCCGCAAACGAACGGAACGGACACAGCGACTGCAGCTCCAGCAGCCTCGTGCCGCCCTCGATCGCAGACGCAGATGGCAGCGGCCGGGTGCGCTCCTCCCACGTCTCAAGCACAGGCGCATGCAGCTGAAGCCACCCGTCTACCGAAGCACCAGTCGCGGCCGGAGCGTCGATGCCAGGCTGTGGCAGCAACGGGCTAGGCTCTTTCGGCAGATCGTCATCGTTGCGCGCAAAACTGAGCACGCACTCAGGCGCGGCATCACGCCATTGCTGCAACAGACGGCCAGCGCGTCGGGCCTGTCCCTCTGCACTAGCCTCCAGGACTCCCGCGGCCCGTTGCCACGTCAACGGCAGCAGCGGATCCGGGCGGGCGGGCGGTGGCCATACGTCGGCCGCGAGACCCGCGACCCAGATGCCGTCGTACTGCACCACCGGGTCTTCCAGTCGCGATGTCAGAGTCACCGGTACGTCGTCCGTTGCGGGCTCGAACGCGATCCGGCGCGCCATGGACTGCAGGCGCAGCCACGCTTCGGTTCGCGTCATCAGGCAATGCGGCACGGCCACGGCCGCAAAGTCTCCCAGCAGCTGATCGAAACGCATGCGCACCTGCTGGTCGTCGCTGCCAAGGTTGTCGCCAGGCCAGCCGCAGTGTTCCAGCTGCTTTGCCCAGGCCTGCGCCCAGGCCCCGGGTAATGCGCTACCGGACGGTATCCCATCCTGCAGAGCCCCAAGCAGCATCGTCACGGCCGCCTCGACGGCGCTGCCCAGGCTTGTTGCTATCCGCGGTGTCATGGCCGCCAGAGCGGCGAGCGAGGCGCTACCGACATTGTGATCGCGCAGCCAGCGTTCCAATGCGAACCACTGGTCGCGGTAAGCTGCCGCCACGTAGGGCGCGCGAAGTACCTGGCTGAGCTGCTCGAAACGAGCGCTGTGCGTTCCCAACGCCAGAAGATTCAAGGCCGTGGCCACCAGGCGGTAATCGGCCAGCGGTCGACCACCCTCGATGGCGAAGTTGGACTCGGCACTGCCGCCGATGCCGTCGAGCAATGCCGTTGGATTCAGACGCTGCGCAAAGGCGCGCTCCCACAGGTGGCGCTGCTCTCGCAATTGCGGCACCACCACGAGCAGCCGTGACTGCCCGTCCAGCGCCAGACGCTGTGCACACCATGCCGCTGCCGTCTGCGCCTCGTGACGAGGGTCATTGCAGACGATCGTCCGCACCGTACCGACGGGCTGTCCCGTCTCGGGAGCAGACCTGGCCCCGCGTTCCTCCAGCCAATGCAGGCGCGTGTCACCGACGAAGTCGAATCCTGCCAGCATCAACTTGCCGCGCGAGTCGATGAAGGGTGTGAGTTCGCGCCACGATGCCCGGCCGACGACCTTCAGATCGGCGCATCGACCGGTAAAATGCATCCGCGCCGCCTTCAGTGCTATCGCTTCGGCGGTTGGAGCGTCCCGCAGCGTAAGCCCATAGTCGTCCATCAGACCCGTCGCACGACGCATCGGCTCTATCAGTCCGTCGGGCATCATGATCTCGATGTTCGCGCTGGCTTCGTGTACGGCTTCCTGCCATAGCAGCCACTCCTCCATCGACGTCAGGCGCCGGGGAACCGGAGCACCCGCTTCGCGGGCCGCATCCAGTTCCCGTTCGAGCCATGCGGCCCACGGCAGCACGTCGGGGCTGTCCCATACACGACGTCCACGCGTCAGCATCGTCGCCGTGAAAGCCAGTCTCACGGCCGTGGCGCGCTGTCGGCTCGGCACGAGCAACGTGCCACCCGCCTCCAGATGGGCCAGAATATCTGAATTTATCTTAAGCAAATCAGTGCTTAAGTAGCAGTCATTTCGGTTTTACTTGAATCTGCCCTGCGCTTTGACCACGGTGCCGCGCTCGCCGCTGCTCGTCCGTGGCGGCGTCACCGCGCGTGCCGCCAGTAACTCCTCTATGCGCCCGAAGACAGTCTTGAGCGTATTGGCATCGGGCAGCGTCGTGACTCGGAAGTGATTCTGATACGGCACGTTGAAACTCACCCCTGGAGCGATAAGCACGTGCTTCTGCTCCAGCAGATCGAGCGCGAACTGCTGATCGTCGAAGTTCGGTATGGCCTCCGGATTGACCCCGATGAACGCATACATGGCGCCGTGCATGCCGCGAACACTGAGATAGGGACTGCGATTGACCGCGTCGAGCAAGGCGCGCCTGGATTCGTAAAGGCGCCCGCCCGGGCTGACGAGTTCACGAATGCTCTGATAGCCGCCCAGCGCGGTTTGCACGGCCCACTGTGCCGGTACGTTGCTGCATAGGCGCAACGACGACAGCAGCTCCAGCGACGACAGATAGTCGGCAGCGCCGCGCAGACGGCCGGAAAACACCGCCCAGCCCACGCGGTAGCCACAGGCGCGATAGATCTTCGACAGCCCCGACAGCGTAGCGCACAGGGTGTCGTTGACAATCGTCGCCATCGGTATCGATTCCGCGCCGTCGTACACCATCTGGTCATAGATCTCATCGCTGAACACGACGAGCTGATGCCGCTCGGCGAGGCGTGCGATCGACTCGAGCACAGCGCGGGGATAGGTGGCGCCGGTGGGATTATTAGGATTGATGACAACAATGGCACGCGTACGCGCCGTGATCTGCGATTCGATCTCGTCAGGATCCGGAACGAAGTCATTTTCGGGACGACAGGCGTAGTGCACTGCACGTCCGCGATTGAGATTCACCGCCGCTGTCCACAGCGGGTAGTCCGGACTTGGGACCAGCACCTCATCGCCGTCATTCAGCAGCGCGCGCAGCACCAGGTCGATCAGTTCGCTGACCCCGTTGCCGATGAAGACTTCCTCGGCGCTGACGCCGCTGACGCCGCGGCCCTGCTGCTGCATGACGACAGCTTCCCGCGCGGGGAAAATACCTTTCTGGTGGCAATAGCCTTCAGCGTCCGACAGGTTTTCGATCATCGCGAGCCGCATCGTCTCCGGCGTGCGGAAACCGAACAGCCGAGGATTGCCGATGTTCAGCGAGATGATTTCGTAGCCCTGGCGCTCGAGCTCGTGCGCACGCCGGGCCAGGCGGCCGCGGATTTCGTAACGAACGTTCTTGAGGGAGTCGCTTGGCTTGACGATGTGCTCGATGCTCATCGCCCAAGAGTAGCGCGCCGGGCCGGGCTGTGCACGGGAGCCGTGCACAGCGATGCAGCACGCCTGAGCCTTAGAGCTGGCCGAGCACGTGGTCCGCGGCAGATACCTTGAATTGACCCGGTGCTTCGACGTTGACCTGCTTCGCCACGCCGTTGTCGACCAGGATCGCGAAACGCTGTCCGCGCATGCCCATGCCGAATCCCTTGCCGTCCATCTCCAGCCCCAGGGCGCGCGCGTAGTCGCCGTTGCCGTCGGCCAGCATCAATACCTTACCGCCAACATTCGAGGCCTTACCCCACGCATTCATAACGAATACATCGTTGACCGCCATGCAGGCGATCGTATCGATGCCCTTGGCCTTGAACGCGTCCGCCTGGGCGATGAACCCTGGCAAATGCTTGGCATCGCACGTGGGCGTGAAAGCACCCGGCACCGAGAACAACACGACCCGCTTGCCGCTGAACAGCTCGGCCGTCGAGATGTCCGCAGGTCCCTTCTCGCTCATCGTCTTAAGCTTGCCTTCAGGCATGCGATCGCCGACTTTGATCGTCATCAGTAACCCCTTTAACCGTGAGAACTGGCGCGCAGCGCCCAGAGCTTACCCAGGCGCGCGTAGCCTGGATTCTGTGACGATGCGACCTTGTCGAATGCCTTCTGGGCTTCGGCGGTGTTGTGCGCCCTCAGCTGTGCAATGCCGAGTTCCACATTCGCGTCCTCGGGAGATTTGAGGCCGCCCTTCTGGATGCCCTTGGTAATGTAAGACACGGCCTTATCGGCCTGGCCGTAGGTCAGATAGGCGACGCCCAGCTGCAACAGGCCATTGCCGTCAGTCGGTTCCGTCTTACCCAGTGACTGCTGATCCTGCGCGGCACGCTGCTTGGCTCCATCCATCAGATGCTGATAGCGATCCTTATCGCGCTGCTCGGTGAAGACGTTCTTCTGGAATGCCTCCTGCAGCACCGATACCGTCTCGCCAGGATAGCCCTGATCGAGCGCAAGCTCCGCCATCTCGGCGTAGTCGGTCGGCAGCTTGAGGACGCCGACGTCGTTCATGAGCCGGTACACGTTGAGCTGGAGATGAGAGTCCTTGATGTCCATGCGGACCAGGGACGCCAGCGCCTGCGCCCAGTACTCGGGCTTGGGATACAGCGCGACCAGCCGCTCGACGGTCTTATCGGCACCGGACTTGTCCTCTGCCTTGAGATCGAACTGCCACTGCATTCTCAGCGAGTCCTCATCAGGCTTTTCCATCCTGTTGACGATCTCGTTCATGCTCTGCGCGGCATCCTTGTACTTGCCCGCGAGATATTGAGCCTTGGCGACGAGCTGCTGGGTATCAGCATCATTCGCACCGTGCTTGATGGCTTCCTGCGCGGCATCTATCGACTTGTTGTAATCCTTCTGCTGGAAATAGTACTGCGCGATGAACTTGTACCAGGTCTTCTGCTGCTCAGCGCTCGCATACTGCGACTGCGCTGCGCTTCCAAGGGCCTGAACCAGATCCGTACTGTCGTTCTTGCCCTGATAAGCCTGAATCTGTAAGACGTTGATGACGTAGTTGTCGTAGGCCGTCTTCTCACCCGACGCCGACTTGGCCTGGCCGATGTCGTTGAGCGCCTCGTCATAGTGCTTCTGTTGCAACGCGTCCTGCGCGGCCTTCAGTTGCTTGACGATCGACTTGCTCGGCTGCTGCTGCGGTTCGGCCGCCATGGCACCAGCGCCGATCGCCAGCATGCCGAAGGAGGCAACGGCGGCAGCTATTTTCAATCCATTCGTCATGAGCATCCTCAATGTGATGTCCGGCGGGAGAGCACGATCACCGCCCAGGCGTCGCATTCCTACTCCCGCGTTTCCTATAAGAGCGTGGTCCTAGTCCGATGAACGCACACTGAACTCCCAAGGGCGTCAGTCCTCCAGAAACTCGCTGGTGTTCACGAAGCCGATCTTTGTCATGTGATTGCGCTGCGCAGACGCCAGCACCTTGGCGACGACGTCATATTTCACATGGCTGTCTGGCGCCAGATGCAGCTCCGGTTGAGGGTCTTTCGCTGCCGCCTCCTGAAACTGCTGCTCCAGCACATCCAGACTCGGGATGGTCTGGCCGTTCCACGAAACCGTACCGTCGTAGTAGATATCGAGATTGATGATCTCGGGCTGGACCGTCACCGGCGGCGGATTCTGGTTCGGCGGCGGCATGTCGAGCTTGACGGCATGCGTCATGACCGGCAGCGTCACGATCAACGTCACGATGAGCACCAACATCACATCGATCAGCGGTGTGGTGTTGATGTCGCACATCGGAGCGCCTTCGCTGGTCCCCGTACTCATCGACATGGCATCGACTCCTTAAATTGTCTCAAAGTGGCTTCAGCGCTGGATTCGCATCATGGCGCGATCGGGTTCGGTGATGAAACCGACCTTGATGAGGCCACCACGATTGATGGCCGCAATCACCTTGCCGACGTTCTTATAGTCGGTCTGCGCATCCGCCCGGATGTGGATCTCCGGCTGCGGCACTTTGACCGCCTCGCGTTCGATCTGGCTGATGAGCTGGTGCATATCAGGCACCCTGGACTCACCCCAATAGACATCCCCATCCTTGGTCACCGAGATATTGATGTTCTCGGGCTTGGTGATGGTGGGGATGTTGGTAGCCTTGGGAACCGTGACAGGCACCTGCTTCGTGATCACCGGAATGGTGATCAGGAAGATGATCAACAACACCAGCATGATATCGACCAGCGGCGTCGTGTTGATCTCGGACATGATGCCGCGATCATCGTCGTCCGACGGCCCAATACTCATTGACATGACGGCTCTCCTGGCTGACTAGCGATCAGCTGTTCGCGCTCTGGACTCGCGCGCCGCTGACCAGATAGGCATGCAGATCGCTGGCAAAGTTCCGGACATCGTCCTGAATGACCTTGTTCCGGCGCAGCAACCAGTTGTAGCCCATGACCGCCGGAATGGCGACCGCCAGACCGATGGCTGTCATGATCAGTGCCTCACCGACGGGACCGGCGACACGATCGATGCTTGCCTGACCGGCAATGCCGATCGCGATGAGCGCCTGGAGAATACCGATGACGGTCCCGAGCAGACCGACGAACGGCGCCACCGAACCCACCGTCGCGAGGAAGGCGAGGCCGCCTCCCACCTGACTGTTGACCGCATCGACCGAACGCTGCAACGCCATCGTGATCCACTCGTGCAAGTCGATCCGATCCGTCAGGCGGCCTTCGTGATGCGAGGCGGCACGAAGGCCACTCTCTGCGATGAAGCGGTACTCGTCGCCCTTCTTCAGACGCTCGACACCGTCCTTCAGCGAGGGCGCAGTCCAGAACTGCTTCTCAACGATCTTGCCTGACTTGCGCAGCGTGCGCTGGTCCCACAACTTCGTGAAGATGATGAACCATGAACCCAGCGACATGATCGCCAGTACCACCAGGATGGTACGGCTGATGATGTTGCCATTGACCCAAAGGGGAATAAGACCATACGGATTGGAATCAGAAGTTGCTGCAGCGGCAGTGGTGGTGTCCATAATTTTCCTCGTTTACATCACTCCCGCCTGGCAGGAACCCGGCGGTCCAAAAATTAACGGTTGATTAGATAGTTGTGTTGCCGGAGCTGGGGCGCCGGATGATTTGTGTGGTTGTAGCTAGTCATTATCCCGCGTGAAGCTCGAACTTCACCGGCAGACTCACGCAAGTGGCAACAGGCCTGCCCTCGGATGTCGCCGGCTTGAACTTCATAGCCTTCGCCATTTTCTGGGCTGCTTCGTCCAGCGCGGGGAAACTCGACGACTGCGTGACATCTGCCGACTGCAGCTTACCCGCGGCGTCGATGCAGACCTTGATCGCGGTACGGCCTTCATGCCCGGCGCGTCGTTCGGAGTCGGGATAGTAGTCCCGAACGTCCGGGGCGTACGTAACCTTTGCCGGTGTCCCTGGCACGATCCTGGGCGGCGCTGGCGGCGGCTCCACCTTCTGTGTGGTCACCTGCTGGATCGGCGGTGGCGCCTCGGCTGGCACCGTGATGTTGATGTCGGGCGCGATCACCTGCACCGGCGGACGCTCCTTCAGGTCCACCGGCGGCGGCGGCGGCGGCAGATCCTTCGGCTTGTCGGTCTGGATGATGTTCGTCTGCAGGATGGTCTGCACGTAGCGGACGCCGCTCGTCGCCAGACCACTGATGAGTGCCCATATCAAGAATATATGGAGAACGATGATGCCTAGAAAAGCGATACCACGTCGTGAAAGGTAGCTCTGATTGTGAGGCTGGTAATAACTGCTCATGTGGTTATGGCGTTCGCTCTCAGGTGAAAATCCGGTGACGTTCTGTAGCCGACGCCCGTCGCGTCATCGCAGAGAATGGTGAAGTGCATTGATCAGGTATATGGACAACATCGATTCCCTGATTCGAATTCAGATCGTTCTTTAATGTGAACCGCGCGCTCAGCTGCAATCCCCCGAAACAAAACCTTCAAACCTTTTATCGATCGCTTGCCCGGTTGGACAGATCCAGGACAGGTAAGCAAACCGATAGAAGCGAAATTTAACTGCTAAGTACTACCGTGACAACTGTTCCGCTGGCCATTCACTTGACTGCGCACGCATTTGAATCACCGAGGTCTGCTTACCTTACCTGACAATGGGAGTTCGTCTGTCACGGCGCCACGGGATGCACTGCTGACCACACGAGCATATTTAGCCAGCACACCTTTGGTCGCATATGGTGCACGCGGCTTCCACGCACGCCGCCTACGGCGCAACTCCGCCGCTGACAGCTCGGCATCGATGAGCCGCTTGCTTGCATCAATGGTAATGCGATCGCCGTTGCGAAGTAGCCCTATCGTTCCGCCTACCGCTGCTTCGGGTGAAATATGACCAACCACGAAACCATGGCTGCCGCCTGAAAACCTGCCGTCCGTGATCAGAGCCACTTTGTCGCCCAGGCCCCGGCCTACCAGTGCTCCAGTCGGACTCAGCATCTCGCGCATACCGGGTCCGCCGCGAGGGCCTTCGTTGCGGATGACGACCACGTCGCCTGCTTTGACCCGATCGCTCAGGATTGCCGCGGTAGCCGCCTCCTCACCCTCGAAGACCCGCGCCTTGCCAGTGAATCGCAGTCCCTCCTTTCCGGTGATCTTGGCGACCGCGCCTTCTGGCGCGACATTTCCATATAAAACAACGAGATGGCTGTCTTTCTTTAGCGGGCTGGTCAACGGGTGAACGATATCCTGCTTGGGCGGATAGTCACCCACCCGGTGCAAATTGCTTTGCAACGTCTCACCGGTCACTGTCAGACAATCGCCGTGCAGCAAACCCGCCGATAGCAAACGCCGCATCAGTGGCTGTATGCCGCCGATCGCGACCAGTTCGGACATCATGTACTTCCCGCTGGGACGCAGATCGGCTAGCACCGGAACACGACGTCCCACACGGGTGAAGTCATCCAGCGTCAGGCGCACGCCTGCGGCCTGTGCGATCGCGAGCAGGTGTAGCACGGCGTTGGTCGAACCGCCGAGCGCAATCACCACCGTGATGGCATTTTCGAATGCGCGACGCGACAGAATGTCGCTGGGTCGGATGCCCTTCCTCAAGAGATTGACCACTGCGGCCCCTGCCCGGCGGCAATCGTCGCGTTTCGCGCGGCCTACAGCATCCTGGGCGGAACTGCCCGGAAGACTCAGTCCCAGCGCCTCGATTGCCGACGCCATGGTATTGGCGGTGTACATCCCGGCGCAGCTACCCGGCCCCGGAATCGCGGTACGCTCGACTTCCAGCAACTGCTCGTCGGTGATGCGGCCGGCGGAGCGGCTGCCGACGGCCTCGAATACCGACACGATGTCACGTCGACCCGCACCGGGCAGAATCGTCCCGCCGTAGACAAACACAGCCGGCCGGTTCAGGCGCGCCAGCGCCATGGCGCACCCGGGTATGTTCTTGTCGCAACCGCCGATTGCGACTACGCCATCAAAGCCTTCTGCCCCGACAACCGTCTCGATGCTGTCGGCGATGACTTCGCGTGAAACCAGCGAGTAGCGCATCCCCGGCGAGCCCATCGAAATGCCGTCCGAAACGGTGATGGTGTTGAAGAGCACGCTCTTTCCGCCAGCCTCATCGGCACCGGCCGACGCCTCGCGGGCCAGCTCGGCAATATGGACGTTGCAGGGCGTCAGATCTGCCCAGGTCGAAGCAATTCCCACCTGTGGTTTGGTGAAATCCTCGTCCTTGAACCCGACAGCGCGCAGCATCGCGCGCGACGGAGTCTGCTTGACCCCGTCGACTACCTGGCGCGACCAGGCTCGCATGTCAGGTTGCGTTCTCTTCTTTTTAGCCATCGCTTGACATCCTAACCGTAGAGTTGGCGGATCAACTGATAGACCGCCCGAACACACTGGGCTTCGCCGCCCATCGGGCGACCACCCCGCTCTTTTGGATTCCAGGCGTACAGATCCAGGTGCAGCCATCTGGGCGTCATCGTCACGAACCGCTTTAGAAACAGCGCGCCGAAAATAGCGCCGGCGAACGACGAGGACGAGACATTACTGAGATCGGCCACGCGACTGCTGAGTTCGTCGTCGTAAGCCTGCCACAGCGGCAGCTGCCAGAGCGGATCGTTGTGCAATCGCCCCAGCCGGCACAGCTCCTGCGCCAGCGGGTCATCGGTGCCGAAGACTGCCGGGATGTCGGGTCCCAACGCCGTACGTGCGGCTCCTGTCAGAGTCGCCATGTCGATCAACAGATCGGGCTTCTCGGCATCCGCGTCGGTCAGCGCGTCAGCCAGGACCAGCCGACCTTCTGCATCGGTGTTGTTGATCTCGACCGTCAGGCCCTTGCGCGATTTCCAGACATCGCCGGGCCGATAAGCATTGCCGCTGACACTGTTCTCGACCGCCGGTATCAGTACCCGCAGATCGATTGGCGCCCGTAGCTGCAACAAGAGCTGCGCCAGCCCCAGCACACAGGCAGCTCCACCCATGTCTTTTTTCATCAGCAGCATCGACGACGGCGGCTTCAGATCGAGGCCTCCGCTATCGAAACAGACGCCCTTGCCTACCAGCGTGACCCTCGCCGCGCCGGGCCGCCGCCAGCGGCAGTCGACCAGGTACGGCTCCCTGCTGCTGCCGGCACCCACCGCTGCAATCAACGGGTATTCGCGGCTCAGCCCGTCACCACTATGAACGACAATGTCGCCGCCAAATCGCTCGACCAGCGACCGGGCCGCAGCGGCCAGCTCGGCCGGCCCCAGTGCGTTCGCCGGCGTATTGATGAGGTCGCGCGCAAGCGCCATTGCCTGCGCCGCGGCGTGCGCATAGTCGACGTCTGCGCCGCCTGGCGCGACCAGCGCATTGACGACGGCCGGTTTGGGTGCATTGCCGCGAAAATGGCCAAAGCGATAGCTGCCCAGCACCCACCCGAGCGCCAGTTGTGTCGCCACGGCCGGCGGCAGTTCAGTCGCGATACGGTAGGTGCCCGCCGGCAATCGATCCGGTAGCGATGCAGCATCCCACAGCGACAGCTCGTTCAGATCGCGCGTGCCGCCCAGTCCCCAAAGTGCGCCGCCGAGCTGGCCGTCGCTGCCGGGAAGCAGAAGCAGCTTGTGGCGCTCCGCGCCGTAGCCGGACGAACGCACCCACGCCGCCTGGGCGGACGGCAGCGTTTGCAGGAGCTGGCCTAAGGATGACTCTCCCACCAGCCAGATCGGCAGTGACGCACTGGCGTCCTGCGATGAAATCAACGTCTGCATAGCGGCCGGCAGCTTATCCAAATTGACAAGGACTTGGCCGTTGTGCTGATATCCGGCCGGTTAATTTGCGTGCGCTGCAGGCACTTTGATCAGTCATTCCATGATGCAGACCATATCGCCGATCGTACTGTCGCTGGACCTGCTGCCCGTACCGGGCAGTCGGGGCGGGTGCGGCCGGCGTTTCTGACAGCAGGAACCCAAAGACACCGAAACCCCGCACCGGCCGCCGATGCGGGGTTTTTTGTTTACAACGTGGAGCGAGCGAAAGATGCATCTGTATTCGAAGAAAGAAGTGGACAAGAAAGCGCTGCGGGGCGCACGGCTGGCGATACTTGGCTTCGGAAGCCAGGGACGCGCCCATGCCCTGAACCTCAAGGATAGCGGTTTCAATGTCATCGTAGGGCTTCGCAAGAACGGCGACAGCTGGAAGGCCGCCAAGCGCGAAGGCCTCGAAGTCGCAGAGCCGGTCGACGCGGTCAAAGGCGCCGACCTGGTCGCGATGCTGGTGCCCGATCTGGCGCAAAGCCGCCTCTATGACAGCGTCAGCTCATCGCTCAAGCCGGGAGCGGCACTACTGTTCGCGCACGGCTTCAACGTGCACTTCAAGCAGATCAAGCCGCGCAAGGATCTGGATGTCGTTCTGATCGCCCCCAAGGGTCCGGGTGGACTGGTGCGCCGCCAATATCAGCAGGGCCGAGGCGTGCCCTGCCTGATTGCGGTCGCGCAGAATGCGACCGGTAGAGCCCATGCGAAGGCCCTCGCCTATGCCGACGGCATCGGCGGCACGCGTGGCGGAGTCCTCGAGACGACCTTCGCCGAGGAGACCGAGACCGATCTGTTCGGTGAACAGGCCGTGCTCTGCGGTGGCGCGACGGAACTCGTCGTCAAGGGCTACGAGACGCTCGTCGAGGCCGGCTACCAGCCGGAGGTTGCGTACTACGAGGTGCTGCACGAACTCAAGCTGATCGTCGATCTGCTGCACGAAGGCGGCATCGCCAAGATGCACAAGTACATCAGTGACACCGCCAAGTGGGGCGATCTGACGCGCGGTCCGCGCGTGGTCAATGCTCGCACCAAGAACGAGATGCGCAAGATTCTGAAGGAAATCCAGACGGGCAAGTTCGCCCGGCAATGGATCGCCGAGAACGAGAGCGGCTCGAAGACCTATAAGAAGCTGCTCAAGCAGGACCTCAAACATCCGATCGAAAAGGTCGGCGCCAAGCTGCGCGAACGCATGCCCTGGCTGAAAGAGGCTCGCTGAAGCAAACGGAGCATCCCTCATGACACCCACGCCCGACCGAGTACTGATCTTCGACACCACGCTGCGCGATGGCGAACAAGCCCCGGGCTGCAGCATGACGTTACCGGAGAAACTGCGGGTTGCCCGCGCCTTGGGCGAATTGGGCGTGGATGTCATCGAGGCCGGCTTTCCCGCTGCCTCGCGCGGCGACTGGGAGTCGGTGCACGCCGTGGCGCAAGAGGTGCAGGGTCCGACTATCTGTGGACTCGCGCGTTGCACGCGCGAGGACATCGAACTCGCGCATCGGGCCCTGAAGGTTGCCCCTCGCCACCGGATGCACGTGTTTCTGGCGACGAGTGCCATTCACCGCCAGTACAAGCTCAACATGGCGCAGGAACAGATCATCAAGCACGCGATCGAAGGCGTGAAGCGAGCCCGGGATCTGTGCGAAGACGTCGAATTCTCGCCAGAAGATGCCTCGCGCACCGAGCTCGATTTCCTGGCGCAGGTCGTGGAGGCCGCGATCGAGGCCGGCGCGAGCACGATCAACATACCCGACACCGTCGGCTACACGGTGCCGGACGAGTTCGGTGAACTCTTCCGCTATCTGCGTAAGAACGTGCGCGGCATCGACAAGGTGCGCCTGTCGGTGCACTGTCATGACGATCTCGGCATGGCCGTCGCCAACAGCCTCACGGCGGTGGTTGCCGGAGCCCGCCAGATCGAGTGCACCATCAATGGCATCGGCGAGCGGGCTGGCAACTGCTCTCTCGAAGAAGTCGTCATGGCGATCGCAACCCGATCGGCATTCTTCAATCTGATCACCGGCGTACAGACGTCCCGGCTGTATCCCACCAGCCGTCTGGTATCGAACATCACCGGTGTATCGATCCCGCGCAACAAGGCAGTGGTGGGCGAGAACGCCTTCTCTCACGAGGCGGGCATTCACCAGCACGGCATGCTGCAGCATCGCTCCACCTACGAGATCATGCGGCCCGAAGATGTTGGCCTCTCGCGCAGCAGCCTGGTCCTCGGCAAGCACAGCGGGCGCCATGCGTTCCGCGAGCGGGTGCAGCAGCTTGGTTTCGAGCTGGATGACGCGGAGCTCAATCTCGTATTCGAGCAGTTCAAGGCTCTCGCCGATCGCAAGAAGGAACTCTTCGACGGCGATATCGAAGCGCTGGTGCTGCGCGCTGAGAATTCCGCCGAAGGTCCGTGGAACCTCGAGCATCTGGATGTCGAGGCCCATACCGGCGCACCGGCCACCGTGACCGTGCGGCTTGCCAACACGGATGGACGGGTTCTCGAACGCCAGGCCACCGGCGACGGTCCGGTCGACGCAGCCTTCAAGGCCATCGTGCTGGCCACCGGAGTCGGCGTAAAACTCAGCAAATTCGAAGTGCACGCGATCACGACCGGCGAGGACGCCCAGGGTGAGGCTGTGCTCTACATGGAACACAACGGCCGCAGCTATCGCGGCTCGAGCATCAGCACCGATATCGTCGAGGCAGCCAATCGTGCGCTGCTGGAAGTGATCAACCGAATCGAGCTGGCACAGAAGGCCGGCCGCAGTCCCAACGACCGCCGCGACGACACGACCAGTCTTGCGCGGCTCGCACAGAGCGCCGTCTGACGCGGCCGCCAGTTCAAGGAGTCAGCCATGCCCATACCCGCCACACCCTACATCTGGTTCAACGGCAAACTGGTGGCCTGGGAAAAAGCTACCGTACACGTGCTGGCCCACGCGCTGCACTATGGTTCATCGGTGTTCGAGGGCGTGCGCGCCTATGCGGTACCCGGCGGCGTATCGATCTTCCGGCTGCGTGATCACACGCGGCGGCTGTTCGACTCCGCCAAGATCCATCGCATTCAGATTCCTTTCTCCGAGGAGCAACTCAACGACGCCTGTCGTCAGGTGGTCGCGGTCAACGAACTGAAGAGCGGCGCCTACCTGCGTCCGGTTGCGTTCCGCGGTTATGGCGAGATCGGTGTCGCGCCGAAGATCGATCCCCCTGTTGACGTGGCCGTCGCCGGCTGGGAATGGGGTAAGTACCTTGGCAAGGAGAGCGAGGAAGCGGGCGTGGATGTGTGCGTGTCTTCGTGGCAGCGCGTTGCGGCGAACACGATCCCGGCCATGGCCAAGGCCGCCGGCAACTATCTCTCGAGTCAGCTGATCAGCCAGGAGGCGCATCGTCTGGGCTTTGCCGAAGGCATCGGACTGGCGCCGGACGGCACCGTCAGCGAGGGCGCGGGCGAGAACCTGTTTCTCGTCAAGGACAACGTTCTCTATACGCCCGGCATCTCGCATTCGCTGCTCAGCGGCATCACGCGTCACACTGTCATGACGCTCGCTCGCGAACACGCGCTCGAAGTGCGGGAGATAGCGATGCCGCGCGAAATGATGTACCTGGCCGATGAACTGTTCTTTACCGGCACGGCCGCCGAGATTACGCCCATTCGCTCGGTCGATCGCATCACGATCGGCATTGGCAGACGTGGACCGATCACCGAAAAGCTGCAGAAGTCATTTTTCGGGCTGTTTACCGGTGACACTGCCGACAAGTGGGGCTGGCTCGATGCCGTCGATATGAAGCAGTCACCGCGCGCAGCTGGCGGGGCGAAGTGAGCCGGCACCCATGAAGACGATGTTGCAGAAGGTCTGGGAACAGCACGAAGTCGTACCCGAGACGGCCGATACGCCGGCGGTGCTCTACATCGACCAGCATCTCATCCATGAAGTGACTACGCCGCAGGCCTTCACGGTGCTGCGCGAACAGGGTTTGAAGCTTCGCCGAGCCGACCGCACGATCGCGACCATCGATCACTCCAGTCCCACCCGTACCGAACAGATTTTTGGCGGCGTACCGTTCTCGATCGAGTCTGCGGCACAGCAGGTCTCGCAACTGCAACGCAACTGCGCCGAGTTCGGGGTCGAACTGCTCGACCTGCAGAGCGATCAGCGCGGCGTCGTGCACATCATCGGGCCGGAGCTGGGTCTCACCCTGCCAGGCAGTACGGTGGTCTGCGGAGACAGCCACACCAGTACTCACGGAGCATTCGGTGCACTGGCCTTCGGCATCGGCACCACCGAGGTCGGCCATGTATTCGCAACGCAATGCCTGCTGCAGCGACGCCCGAAAACCTTTGCCGTCAGCGTCAGTGGAAAGCTCTCGCCTGGTGTGACGGCCAAGGATCTCATTCTTGCGATCATCGGCCAGGTCGGCATCGGCGGTGGCACTGGCCACGTATTCGAATATCGCGGCTCCGCCATTCGCGCCCTCGATATGGAAGAGCGGATGACCGTGTGCAACATGTCGATCGAGGCTGGCGCCCGAGCGGGCATGGTCGCACCGGACGACACCACCTACGCCTATCTGCAGAACGCCCCGCGTGCCCCAAAGGACGCGGCCTGGGAGCGCGCCCTCGCCCGCTGGCGTCAGCTGCCGAGCGACGAGGGAGCCACTTTCGATCGCGAGATATCGCTCGACGCAGGAACGCTCGAGCCGATGATCACCTACGGCACCAATCCGGGCATGGTAGTCCCGGTATCGGGATCCGTCCCCAGCAGGCGCAATGACGCGATCTTCGACAAGGCGCTTGCCTATATGGGTCTGCACGCCGGCGAGCCGATCGGCGACCGGCCCGTGAACGTGGTCTTCATCGGCAGCTGCACCAACGGCCGTCTGTCAGACCTGCGCGCCGCCGCCGATATCCTGCGCGGACGCAAGGTCGCGAAAGGGGTGCGTACCCTGATCGTGCCCGGCTCGCAGCAGGTCAAGAAAGCCGCCGAGCGCGAAGGACTCGATCGTGTCTTCATCGAGGCCGGCGCCGAATGGCGCGAATCCGGCTGCTCGATGTGCATCGGCATGAACGGCGATCTGGTTGCGGCCGGCGAATACTCGGTCAGCACCAGCAATCGCAACTTCGAGGGCAGGCAGGGCCAGGGCGCACGAACGCTGCTGGCCAGCCCCCTGACCGCAGCCGCCAGCGCGGTGCGCGGTCGTGTCACTGATCCACGCGAAATGATGCGCGGTTGAGAAACAGGCCATGGAACCCATCACCCAGATCGTCTCCCGGACCGTCGTCCTGCCGTTCACCAATATCGATACCGACCAGATCATTCCGGCTCGTTTTCTGACCACGACGACCCGCGAAGGACTGGGCAGGCAGCTGTTCTCCGACTGGCGCTACAACACCGATGGCTCATCAAAGCCGGACTTCGCGCTGAACCGTCCAGAAGCTGCCGGCTGCAGCGTGCTCGTGGCGGATCGCAACTTCGGCTGTGGCTCATCGCGCGAGCATGCTCCATGGGCGCTGTATGACTACGGCATCCGCGCTGTCATCAGCAGCGAGATCGCCGACATCTTCCGCAACAACTCGCTCAAGAACGGGCTGCTGCCGGTAGTAGTCGATGAACCCACCAACCGATGGCTGCTGGATCACCCCGGCGTCAGCGTCCGCGTCGACCTTGCTTCGAGTTCGCTGCACCTGCCCGATGGCAGGAGCGTGAAATTTCCGATCGAGGGATTCGCGCGCCACTGCCTCCTCAATGGCGTGGATGAATTGGGGTTCCTGTTATCTAAAGAGAACGAAATCGCCCGCTACGAGCACGAAAGGGCTGACGCGTGAAAGCAAGCATCGCGGTCATCGCTGGCGATGGTATAGGTCCGGAAGTATGCGGCGAGGCCGTCCGGGTACTCAATGCCGTGGCCAAACGCTTTCATCATGAACTGACCTTGGTGGATGCGCCCTTCGGCGGCATTGCCATCGACCAATGCGGAGATCCGCTTCCGCCCGCCACGCTCAAGTCATGTCTCGAGTCCGATGCCGTATTGCTCGGTGCGATCGGCGGACCTAAATGGTCATCGCCGGACAGCAAGGTCCGCCCCGAACAGGGCCTGTTGAAGTTGCGTAAAGAGCTAGGGGTCTACGCCAATCTGCGACCCGTGAAAGTGCATCCGGCGCTGCGCAACGCCACTTCTCTCAAGGCCGAAATCGTCGACGACGTCGATCTCGTCTTCGTCCGCGAGCTGACGGGCGGAATCTATTTCGGCACCAAGACGCGCGACGCAAACCAGGCCACCGACGTGTGCACTTACACAGTTGCCGAGATCGAGCGGATCGTGCGCACCGCCGCGCGCATCGCATCGAATCGTCGCGGCAAGCTGCTGTCCATCGACAAAGCCAATGTCCTCGAGACCTCGCGGTTATGGCGCAGCGTCTGCGAGCGCGTGGTACACGAGGAATTCCCGCGACTGCAACTCGAGCACATGCTGGTCGATTCGGCGGCTATGCATCTGATCCGCCGGCCACGCGACATCGATGTCGCCGTCACGGAAAACATGTTCGGCGACATCCTCACCGATGAGGCGTCGATGCTCTGCGGTTCGCTCGGCTTGCTGCCGTCGGCCTCGCTCGGAGACGGCACGCGTGGCTTGTACGAACCGATCCACGGGTCCGCACCGGATATCGCCGGTCAGGGTATTGCCAATCCCTACGGCGCGATCCTGAGCGCGGCGTTGCTGCTGCGACATTCGCTCAAACTGGAAGAGGAAGCGCTGGCGATCGAGCGCGCCGTGCACCGTGCCATTGCTGATGGCGTGCGCACCCCGGATATCGTGGCGGCCAATCACCGCCCAGCCAGCACAGGCGCAGCGGGGGACGCAGTGCTCGCAGCGCTGAGCTGAGGCTGAGCTCTTAGCCCTATCGGAACGTCCGGCGCGTCAGCGCTGTTCATCGACACCTACGGCCCGGATGACCTGACCGTAGAATCGACGCCATCTGATACCTACCGGTCAGTAACATGAGCTTAGGATTGCGAAATCGGCTGGGACAGAACTACGTCTTCGTGGTAGTCGCCATCGTATTCCTTGCCCTGCTGATCAGCGCCGGCGTCCGTGCGACCCCGGGCGTACTCATCCTGCCGATCGAGCGATCGTTTGGCTGGCCTCGATCAACCATCTCGCTCGCCGCTGCCGTTGGCATCTTCCTGTATGGACTGGCAGGGCCATTCGCGGCAGCCGTGATGCAGCGTTTCGGCATCCGGCGCACCGTGATGACAGCACTGACGCTGATGGCGCTGGCCAGCGCCGCCAGCAGCATGATGAAAACGCCATTGCAGCTGCTGCTCTTCTGGGGCGTGCTATCGGGTATCGGCACCGGCTGTGTCGCGCAGGTCCTCGGCGCGACGATCGTCAACCGCTGGTTCGTCACCCATCGCGGGTTCGTCATGGGATTGATGACGGCGAGCACGGCTACCGGCACGCTGCTGTTCCTGCCAGCGCTCGCGGCCATCGCGACGCAGGCCGGCTGGCGCGCCGTCGTCGTCACCGTCGCGATCTTTGCAGCGGTGCTCGTGCCGGCGGTCGCGTGGCTGCTGCCGGAGCGGCCCCAAGATCTGGACCTCGAGCGCTACGGCGCCGAGCGATCCGAGGCGCTGCCACCCGCGGCAGTCGGCAACCCGTTTGTGGCCGCTCTTTCCGCTTTGAGCCGTGCGGCACGTCGTCGTGACTTCTGGCTGTTGTTCGCTACTTTCTTCATCTGCGGTTTCACGACCAATGGCCTGATCGGCACCCATTTGATCGCGTTGTGCGGCGACCATGGCATCGCCGAGGTGCGCGCGGCAGGACTGCTGGCCGTGATGGGCGTGTTCGATCTGATCGGCACGACAGCTTCGGGCTGGTTGACGGATCGCTATGACCCCCGGCGACTGCTGTTCGTCTATTACAGTCTGCGCGGCGCCGCGCTCGTCTACCTGCCCTATTCCAACTTCTCGCTGCTGAGCCTGTCGGTATTTGCGATCTTCTATGGTCTGGACTGGATAGCGACCGTGCCCCCGACATTGCGTCTTACGACGGAGGTGTTCGGAGAGCACAGTGCCCCAGTGATCTTCGGCTGGGTTCTGGCCGGCCATCAACTGGGCGCCGCGTTTGCCGCCTACCTCGCCGGCTATTTGCGCACCGTCCAGGGAAACTACGTCGACGCCTTCGTGCTGTCCGGATCGACCGGCATCATCGCCGCCGCTATCGCGCTGATGATCAACCACGGGAATGTCAGGGCGCCCGGCACGCCCGACCCGAGAGCACTCGGCGCGCCACGAACAAGCCCATGATCGTCGCCGCCGGTAGCGCCTCCCGCAAGCGACGTTCGCAGCAGCGATAGTGCTTGCCCGTGGTGACCACATCGTCCACCAGCACCAGGCGATCGCGTAATGGTCGAGCAGCAACAGTGTGCCAATCTATCCGCAGCCGCCCGTACAACGCCTCGACGCTGGAGCGGCGCCTGCAAAGGTGGTCAGGCTGCATGGTTTGCCGCTGTGACAATATGGTACGGATATCGACGTCGTAGTCGCGAAAGGCCAGGCGCAGTACCGGCAACATGCGCTGATCGTGATCGACGTCTGCAAAGGCGCGCGACGGCGGGATCGGTATCCACGTCGCCGTCTCGGCCCACTCTCTCGCGATCGCTCCCCGGAGTAGATTGGCGATAGCGCCCACGGCCAGCCGCCTGCCCCGCGTGCGTTGCCGATCGAAGGCGATCCTGGACGGCGACGACTTGAGGCTGCCGATCAGTCGGCTATCGGTTCCAGGCTCGTGGCTTCGACCGCTCACGTACTCTGTCAGCCACCAGCACTGATCGGCGGCGGACAGATAGGCGTGGTCGGCACGCGTGCGATCGTCGAAGGCTCTCATCGCTCGTGCCCATGATCGCGTTTGCGTGCGGGCTGGCTCTGTGCTTTTTCGCGCTCCCGTCGAGAGCGCTGCTGCAACTCCTGAGCGTCGCCAGAATGCTGTTCCCGCATTTGCCGCCAGGCCTCTCTTGCCAGTCTGCGAATGGTATCGATCGGCGATTCGGCGCGTTCAGACCCTCGATTGGCCGTCCGGTCCCGGTAGTTGCGCTGAATGCGCTCGATGCTCTGCTTTGGTACGAGCCGGCGCTCGCGTTTGATAAGTCCGTACGAGAGTCGTTTCATCGGCGCCCGGTCGATTCCCTGGGCGCGCAAAGTTCGGTGATCCACTCGAGCCTCGAGCCCTGCTGCGAGCAATGCCTCGTTCGCGCGATTGGCCCAGTGCTCGCGAGCAGCTTTGATTTCCGCAATGCCAACCGGGAGCCCGCGCTCCCGTGCGGCATTTGCCTGCATGTCCAGACCGGCCTTGGCACCGAATCCGTCTGCCGTGATCTCTCGCGAACTCATCAGCAGATGCGCATGGTGATTTCGCGCATCGCCGTCGGGCCTCGGCTCATGGACGGCCAGATCGACGACCACGCGATAGCGATCGGCCATGTCCTGCGAGAAGGTCCGGGCCAGCGCCAGCCTGCGCTCCGGCGACAGCTCGTGCGGCAGCGCCACTTGAAACTCGCGTGCAGTGCGGGCATTTCGCCGCGACTCCGATTTTTCTGCGACGTTCCATAGCTGGGGCCGCTCGCGTACCCAGGGAATCCTGGCAGTATTCAGCCCCGTCGGCAGCACGATCTCCTTGTGGGGAATGTCGTTCCGGCTGGAATAGTTGTGCAGTCTGCCCGTGCGCTCATCGCGCAGCCGTTCGCCAGATCGGTAAGCGGCAGCAGCCACGGCGCTGCGGCCCGCGCCGCGCGAAATCGAACTCGTCTGGAAATACAGAATAGCCATGCGTCATTGCCCCGGCGAGAGCCGCACCAGCCGCCAGCCGGGCGACGAGGCGGTTTTCAGGTAACCATACAAGTCGGGCAGCTGCTCCAGCTCGGAGGCAAGCACCGCCTGTTCGGAAAGCTGCTGTTCGCTGATTTGCAGCGAACTTCGCCCCGAGCCTGCGCCCGGCCACGCGCCACGATCGCGTCCCCGCGACGTCTGACGCCTGATGACTTCACGCTCGCCGATCAGGCGCGACGCAAACTGTGAGGTGCCACCCTGCTCGCTTCCGGAAACTCTCAGAATCAGCGTCGTGCTGCAGTTCTCAATAATTGTCTGTGCGTCGGAGGCGCCGTACGTACTTGAAACCTGCGCGACGGATTGAAATCCTAAAACGCAGCGGCCGCCGAATTTGCGCAGCCTTGCCAGCGCGTCCTTGAGACCGTCGATGGCGCCGAGTGCGTCGAGCTCGTCGATGATGAACCATAGACGCTGGTCCCGATCGTCGCGCTGACTCATCGCCTCGAAGATGGCGAGGCGCAGCCATGCCGCGATTGCCGATCGCAGGGCTGCAATCTGGGACGCCAGATACGGAAAGAATAGGACGCCGCGACCCTCGCGCACCCAGGATCGCACCGACATGGGCGCTGTTCGCTGCATACCGACGTGCTCGATGAAGGCCATGGCCGAAACGGCCACGGCCCGGATCGATCCGAACATGCGGGCGTTATCGGGATCGAGGAACGGCTGCGCAGGGGTGCCCGCCAGCAATGTGCGCAACTCTTCAACCGGCGCCACGGCAAGCAGCCGCCACAGCTCCGCCGTGCCGCGTTGTTCCGTCTGGCAGCGTCGCAGCAGCGCCGCCGTCAACGTACGCCCGTAGCCGCGCCACTCCTGGGCAGCGACATCGGCGCTGTCCGGGATCAACGCACTGGCGATGAGTTCCGCATCGTACGGAGCGGTCAGTTCCGCGAACGGATCCCATCGCATCGAGTCCTGATCGAAGGGATTGAGCACGACGTCACCGCGATAGCGATCGAAGAATCGCCTGCGATAACCACCATCCGGATCGGCGATCACGATCCGATCGCCACGCGCGAGGCCACCAGCCAGGATTTCACGGATTGCGGTTGATTTGCCCGTGCCCGTCGCGCCAATAAACTTGAAATGCTTTGATTCATCCTCCGGGGGGATAGCTCTGCCGGCAAGCGTGACGCGTTGCCAGGACGCGAATCGCGACGCCGACCTGCGGCGAGCCGAAATGCGACGGGTCACGACTCGCGCTCCCCGGCGCAATCGGTCGCGATGACGCCCGCTACGCACGTGCCGAGAGGCCATCAGCAGCAACAGCCCCAGACAAAGCAGCGGCCACAGCGGCATCTGTCAGTACCCCTCTACCACGAGGTAGTCGCCGTGCTCACCAAAACTCGGGCCGTGGCGATCCACCCGTACGCATAGCCGGTGTGTCTCGCCGCAGCGTTGCAGATCGATTCGCCCGCCACTCTGAATAAGGCGCGCGACATTTTCTTGCAGCACTGCCTGCTGCATTCTGAGGGCTGCAATCTGCGCGCGGCTGGGCACGCAATATCTGACGGCAAGAATCGCCATGGCCGCGGTCACGCCCGTGAGGACCGCACCTGTCCAGAGCGACCGCAGGGTTGCTGCGCGCCCCGCGCGGCGCACCGAGTCAATCGCCTGGCTGCAATGCTCACCCAGCGCGCCAAACTCCGCGACGATCGTTCGCCGAACCGTATCCCGGACGACATCGTCGAGAGTCGCCGTATGTCCCTGCAGGCGCCTCAGGCTCGTCTCCACCAGCTGCTGCTGGCTCTGAGCGGCCTCCAACAGCAGACCTATGCTGACCGTCTCTTCACCGACCGCCGGTGCGCTCATCGGTCGCGTTCCTGTGAGCCAGCCGACTTCTCGGGCGTCGTCGATTGGGCGACCGGCGTTTCGGCTCCCCCACGTCGCGCGCGCGGACTGCGCTTCGGCTGCGCCGTTTGCGAGCCCTGGGCCGCTTTCGGAGACCGGGTACGCGGCCGCGACTTCGGCGATGAAGATCGTGCCGGAACCGGCAGCGATAACGCCGCTGGCGGTGCCGGTAGGAAAGCCTCCGGCGGCTCGCGGCCTGTTTCAGCGGGACGCATCGCTACAACGCGGGTGCGCAGCCACTCCGGACGGCTGGCGAGCTTCAGGTAGCCACACAGATCCGGAATCTGTTCGATTTGCGAAGGCAGGACAGCAGGTTCGACGCTGTAGTGCTCACTGCGCGAGGTCGTTCCGAACAGGTCCGTATCACGGCGGCTGCGTGATCCGGTCACACGGCGGACCTCGCGCTGGCCTATCAGGGTCGAGGCGAATCGTGCCGTCCCACCGCCATCGCTGGCCGAGCACCGAAAAATGAAGGTGTTGCCGCAATTCTCAACCAGTGTCCGGGCTTCGCCGTCACCATAGGTACTGGCGACCTGCGCCAGGGACTGAAATCCCAGGACGCATCGGCCGCCGAATTTTCGAACCCGCGCCAGCGCATCCTTGAGTCCGTCGATAGGACCGAGCGCGTCCAGCTCGTCCACAACGAACCACAGACGCTGATCACCCTCGGGCCGGTCCATCGCCGCATAGATGCCAACCCTCATCCATGCAGAAATCATCGAGCGCAATGCTGCGATCTGTCCGGCGCGATACGGCAGGAACAGCACACCGGGCCGCTCTCGATGGTCACGCCAGACCCATTTCCGGATAGAGAATCCAGACGAGCGCTGCTGAGCGATGTATTCCAGGGAGGCCACGGCGGAGGCCGCGACTGAACGTAACGACAGGAACATTCTCTCGTTGTTCTCCTCCAGGAACGGTTCGGCAGGAGTGCCTCGCGTGAGAGTCGCCAATTCGGGAGTACCGGCGCTTGTCAGTAGACGATAAAGCTCACCCACCTCGCGCACGCCGGTGGCGTGCAGCTGCCGAGTGATCGAGCTGAGAAAGGTACGGGCGTAGCCACGCCACGTGCGGTCGCCTTCCTGATCGGGCAGAAGTGAACGTGCGAGCTGATCGACGTCGTATTCGCGTTCGATCTCCGCAAACAGGTCCCACTTCATCGAACGCTGATCGAACGGGTTCAGGATGATGTCGCCGCGATCCTTATCATAGAACCGGCGCAGGTAGCCGCCGTCCGGATCGGCGATGATCGCCCGATCCCCTCGTGCCAGCGCGTGCTCGAGCAGTTGGCCTATTGCAGTGCTCTTCCCTGTGCCCGTGGTGCCTACGACTTTGAAGTGCTTCGTCTCATCGAGGATTGGAACGCGTACCCCCGCCAGCACCACTTCGCCTTCCCTCGCGACGTGACTCCCAGGTTCCCACTTCATTGGCCGTTCCATCTCTGCGGCAGCCGCCGTCGGCTTGCGCGCCGCGTCAGCACGCGCCACTCGGCGTCCGACCGCGTACCCGCTGGCGATGCAGATGCCGCAACCAACCGCCCATTGCGCCAGCCCGTCGGCGGCCACACCCAGACCCCGAAGCGCTGGTCCGCTCAACACAATACCGATACCAGCCGCGACCGTAGTCGCCGCTCCGGTAAGCGGTGACAACAACAGGCTGCGCCATTGGGCACGGCCCCGGACCATCGCCGTCAGTAGGGGCGCTTGAACAGCGCTGAACATCAGTCCGAGACCGCTCCAGCCCTGCGCCAAGGTGGTCCACCATGTGGCCGCGGTCATTCCGAGGACAACCGTTTGCGCGAAGGCTCGTACCACACCTCGCGGATGTAACGTTGACGCTGATGAGCATCGAACTGGATGATCACGTCGATCGACTGGTACAACAGCTGCCGGATGTCCGTGCGTGAGAGCTCCCTGCCCGCCTCACTCTGTTTGATCAGCAGCATCAGCTGCTCGAACGCAAGCTCGGCGCTGCTGGCGTGAATGCTGGTGATCGATCCAGGATGTCCGCAATTCACCGAGCGCAGATAGTCGAACGCCTCGTCACCGCGCAGCTCGGCCAGCAGGATCCGGTCCGGTTTCATCCGCAGGCAACATTCGATCAGTTGCCTTGGTCCGACTCTGGCGACTCCCTGGTCATCCTTGGAATAGAACAGGCGCACATGGTTGCGGTGACCATCCAGCACGAGTTCGCGCGCGTCCTCGATGGTGATGAGTCGTTCATCGCGCGGGATTTCGCCGATCAGTGCCTTGGTACAGGTCGTCTTTCCAGATCCCGTGGGTCCCGATACGACGATATTCAAGCGATGGTGGACAGCCAGGCGGAGAAACGACTCGAATTCGCCGGCAGCCAGTAACCGAAGCAGCTCGGTCTCGGCTCGAGTGACGCCGCGCTCCGCACGACGGGCACGTTGGAATATTCCTTTTGCACCCAGTTCAGACAGGCTCCAGGCCCGCGAGCCAGGACGCCGAATGGCGATCGCGACGCAACCGGCCGAGGTGGCGGGTGGCAGCACGATCTGGACGCGCTCGCCTCCGGGCAGCGACGCCGACAGCAGCGGCGTAGTCGCGTCGATGCGCTGGCGGGAATAGTTCGCCACCAGCTTCGCGAAGCGAAGACACCACTTCAGATCCAACTCCGGCATCGCTTCGGACTTCCAGCCGCCGACGCACTCGGTGAAGACGGTACCCGGGCGATTGATGCAGATCTCGGTGACCTCTTCATTGCGCAGAAATGCTTGCAGCACTCCCAGTTGTAAGGACAAGGACGTCTCCGGCACCGCCGGCGAAAGGCAGGACACCGCAGACGAATCACTGCCTGGCATTGGCGTGCTCAAGCTCGTAGACGTGGCTGAAATCGACGTCCCGGGAGGCCAGAACCTGGATCCGATCGCCATTGTTCTTGATCACCGTTGGCGGGATATTCAAAGAGCCCTTCAGCACCTCGCCCATGAGATCCTGTGGACCGGATGGCGAATAGATGACCGTGCCGCTTCCGTGACTGGCAGACTGCGTGGCGGTCTGCACACCGCCGTCGAGCAAAGAGATCAACACCGCTGCGCCGAACCGCTCCCAGAAGTGCCGTTCGACCTTGCCGGGTAACCCCGAGCGCCCGAGTTCGTCAGCGCCCAGCGAGTCCAGCGGCACGACGACGCCGGTAGGTGTACGCGCCTCGGTCCACAGAACGAACACCCGCGTCGCTGCCTGCTGCACCTGCCCGCGCGTCTCTCCGATAAGTTTGGTTCCTCGCTCGAGCAGCACGACCTTTCCGTCGGCACCAAATGTATCGGTAGCCGTGATGCAGGTGGTGATGCCAGGCAACGTCGAATCGATCGCGGTCTCCAGCGTGCAATCGATGAAGGCGCCTTTGGGCAGCAGCAGTCGCTGGGTCGGCAGCATTCGCGCGTAGGCGGTGTGGACGGTCTGGCTAGTGAGCAGGGCCGACAGTTGATCCGAAGCGGGCACCGCTTCCGGAACTGCGGATGGATTGGGCGTCGTCGGCGACGAAGACGCTCCTGTCGCCGTCGGGTTGATGCCCACGAACGCGACCCCGGAAAGCTTTCTTTGCAGCGGAGACGGTTGCGACGAGCCGCCGCCGCCTGCCGCCGGTTCGAGTGTCATAGGCATCTGGGGCGTCAGCAGCGCAGGCCCGGACGCCGTTCCCAGCTCAGCGCCAGCCGGCGCCAGCAACGGGCCAGGTGCCAATCCAGGCGTCGACTCGGGCACAGGAACGGGCGATGCAATGGCTCCGAGCGGTGGAAGCGGCATCTCCGACTTCGCCCTTTCCACCCGCTCGGCTTGTGCTCGCTCGCGTTCTCGTGCCGACCGTCCCGGCATCTGGAGGTAGTACCATCCGAGCAGGGCAATGCCCATACTCATGACGAGACCGAAGGCCAGCCAGTTGCTGACCCGCGCCTGTACCGATAGGGCCCGAGAAATCAAGGGTCGCCCGCGCTCATTGCGCAGCGATGATGGCGCCTGGGGTTCGAAGTCCGTCATGGCGCATCCACTCGGCCGCGTGTAACCCGGTCGACTGCGGGAACAATCGTCCCGCTGCGCAACGCATCGCCGGTTCCTGCAAACGATCGGTTGGCGATACAGCCGGTCAGTGCACCTCGCCGCACGATGTACTGACGCGCGATCCGGTGAATGACCATGTCCTGCTGCTCGATGCTGAAATTGATCAGCGACTCTGACCCATCATCATTGCGTACGAAGACCGCAGGAAGTTCGGAGCGCGACTTGAATCGCAGATGCGTCTGGACGCCGTCGTCCCAGGCGGCCGTCGGGCGAAGCGATTGTTCGCCGCAATACCAGTAGTCAGAATTCCTTGCCCGGTTCTGCGCGACAAAATCCGCGTCCGTGACCATGGGGCCGATATGAGGCGGCGGCCTCGGAGGCGGATATTCGAAGCGCAACGCATAAAGGAACCCCTGCGGATTCGATTCACTGCGCGCCGTGGCCACGACATACTCGAAATGATAGACCCGGCGGTTTGTGAGCACCGTCAGATTCGTGTGGACATTGAGTGCCTTGGGCTTGATGAAGAGATGATTGTCCTGAGACTCGAATGACAGGGCCTCGACGTCACCGCTTCCCAGGCCAACGAAGTGTTCGTCGCCGTCGAACTCGAGGTCGATCTGAAATCCGGCATGACCACGGAGCGGATAAACCTGGTCGACTGCATAGGGTACGGACCTCAATCGAGCGTCTGCCGCGGCCAGCGGCCAGCAAGCGATCAACCCCGAAAGGCCCGATAGGGTTGCGAGGGCGGCACGGCGCCTCATCGAACGCTCCCCACTTTTTCGCCGAGGATCTCCGGTTCGGTCGTGAACTCCGTCACTTTGAAGCCCAGCGGATTCCAACGTCGATTGCGCGGGTCGGCCGACGGCGGGGTGAACGAATACTGAATTGTCGCGATATGCGGCGTCAGCCGGTCAGGCACGTCCGGTGACGTCCGCTCCACCTTGATATACCGCACCTGCGCGGTTTGCGTGCTTCCGTTCATCGCCTTAAGAAATGTCACCGACGAAACCTGGACAGCGACCGTGCCGCCGTCCCTGTGCACATTCAACGGCGATTGGGGGTTGTTCCGATTCCATTGTTGGTACCAGGCCTGGTTGCGTCTGGCATCGTGGAACGCTCCGCATTCCTCGTAGTCGCTCTGCGCGGTCGCAAAATTGAAACGCTCGCAGACGCTGACATAGTGGCTGACGAAATATCGAGTGATCGCCTCGTCAAACGTCGCCTGTCCGGCATAGACCGGAACGACATCTATTACCCCGGTAGTATTGTCCACGCGAATCAGATAAGGCTCAGTCTGCTTGAGGGGCATCATGACGAGCACGGCGCAGCTTGTGGCCAGCGCGCAGATGCCTGCCGCTGCGGCAGCAGCCCAACCTGCACGCGCCATACGCCGTGTGTGCTCGACGCGGTCCCGGTCCCAACAGCGCGCCTCGGCGAAATAACCGGAAAGATCGCTCTGGCCGGCCGCGTTGCTCATCTGACCTCCACGGCGTCGGGGACATTGATGGCGCGCTGCGGTGTTCGGCAGTGAAACGTACGATTCGCGCACGACGCCAGGGCCACCAGTAGAGCGAGCGGCCACAACAACTTCAGCATTTTCTTCACCTCGCGGGTAAATCGACGGCGCCCCTGGTCGTCTCGCCTTGTGTCGTCGCTGCGTTCGACGACGATTGACCACCGGCGGTACTCCTGGTGAGCTTGTTATCTTTTCGGCTCAATATGCCTATGGCGGCACTTCGCATCTCCTGTGCCGTTGGAATCGGCGACCCGAGGGTGCGGCTCACAGTGTTCAGGCTGCTGAGCGCGAAGCCGCCAGCCAATGCGGCAGCAATCGGGAGCACCTGCCGCATCAACAGCAGGGTCAGCGCAGACAGGAGCAACATGTCGAGTGCATCGACAACCGTCATGGCACTACCGCGGGCCGCCGTCTGAGACGCGTATGACTGCATGACACCGAGCAGTAACGCCGCCACCAGAACCGTGAGAATGGTAATCAGCGCGTAGTTCGCCAGCTGCGCGATCCAGGCTTCGAAGTAACGACGGGTGGCGTCGAACAGAAGCAGCGCGATGAACAGCGGACCGATGGCCAGCAACACGGCCGAAGCAATACTCGCCAGCGCGATCAGGAACATCACATAGACACAGAGAAATCCCGTCAACAGCAGGACCACGCAGCCCATGAGCCAGCTCTGAACGTTCGGTGAGAAACCTCCGCCCTTATTCATGAGCTGCTGCGCAACGTCGCCTCCCTGCGACCAGATGGCATCGACCGTGGCTACCGGATCGCCGCTGCCAATCACGGCAGCCGCGAGCTGCGCCGGGGCGCGGTAGAAGGTGTCGACGATGAGATCGTTGTACAACCACATATGCAGACTGACTCCCAACACAACGGCCAGACGCACGATGCGTTGCAGGCCAGCCGTAATCGGCTCCTCGATCTGGCCCGTCAACTGCAGATAGCCCCAAGCCATGACGTAAAGGACCCCGAGCGTTATGACGGCTGGCTCGATGGCCTGCGCGACCCGCACCGTATTGGTAGCGATGTAGGTGTTGAGCTGTTGCAGCAGCCAGTGCCAGAACGTTTGAAAAAATCCGGGATGCATCGAGACTGCCTGGCGCGCGCCTTCAGGGGATCGGCTCGAAGCGCGTGGCAAAGTTGCCCTGACTGGCGATGGCCAGCTCCTGCTCGCGCAACCGCAGAGCATCGGCTTGCGCGCTCACTACCCATCGAAGTGTCTCCAGTTTGGTCTGCTCGTTCTGCAGCATCCCCTGCTCGACTCCGATACGGGCCTGCAGGTCCATGATCCCCTTCTGATCAGTCGCCGATGGAATAGCCTGGATCAGCTGCTGGATTGCGCCAAAGCGGTTGCTGGAATTGTTCAGTGCCTCCTGCGCGAGTCCCTGAAGCAGCGCGACATTGTTTCTGGCGGCGACGAGCTGCGCACTGGATGCCGGTGAAAGCGCGGTGAGCTGTGTAGCGGACAACACTGAATTAGCGCCGAGCGATGCGCGGATATCGGCATTCAGGGCGGAGAACGACCCCGCGCCCTGCACGCTCGCCGCGAGTTGCTGCCAGTTGCCAGGCAGATAGTTTCTTATCGAACCGCTCAGCAGTTGCTCCATGCCGCGCGGCCCTGTCATCGATTGATACAGGGAGCGTGCCTGCTGTACTTGTGCTTCGGCCTGCTCCAGCTGACGGGCGAGAGTCGCGGCCTGCTGGAGCAGCTGCCCCACCGAAGCGACATCGATGACAGCGAACTGCGCGTGCGCCATCGGCGCCATGAACATGCCTATGAGTGCCAGGCGGATTTTCATGCTCTGTCCTTCAGGTTTCGGCTGATTGGAGAAGAAATCTGTCGAGCCAGTCGGCGGGGTGCTGGCCGAACGCCCGGATCGCTTCGTGCATCCGTTGGACTTCGGCAGTCCGACCCGAGATGACACGTAGCGCGTCGTCGAAACCCTTGAGGTCCAGTTGACAGACGACGCTCGAGTGGCCCTGTTTGATCAGGAACTGTCGCGATCCGAGTTCCATTCGCTCTCTGACCAGATGGAATTCACGTTCGGTCAGCCCAAAGCCCTGCCGGTACTCGTCTGCGACGGCGTCGGGATTCGGAAAGAAGATCTTGGTCGGCGTCTGCTCGACGATCGTTCGACTGATGGCGCTGGTCAGCACATCGCTCGCGCTCTGGGTGGCCAGACACATCACTGCATTGAGTTTTCGCCAGGTCTTGGGGCCATCCTTGGCGAAGCTCTCGAAGGCCTCATCCGCAAGCAGCCGCCAGAATTCGTCCATCCAGCAGATCAGGCGCCGGCCATCCAGCATCTGCCTGACGAGGTGGAACAGATACAGCGTTACCGGCGCCCGGGCTTTCTGATGCGCGAGAAAGTCGGTGACATCGAAGCCGACGAT
>DATBAM010000086.1:0-47181 GCA_036271535.1 Steroidobacteraceae bacterium
ATGGCAGCCAGCCGGGCGGCTTCCGGGTCGCTTACCTGCACCGCGTCGCTGACCGCGGCAATCGGCGGTGCAGCGGTGCGGGCCGCGGCGGGATCGGCAGATTCGCCCGGGGCCGCGCCGGCGGCCGCGCTCGCCTCGAGCTGCGAGAGCAGCGAGCGCAACTCATAGCGCGCATACAGCGTCCGCAGTCTTGCGATATCAGGATCGCGCCGGACCAGGCCGTGCTCGTCGAGTGGAACCTCCAGATCGGTGCGGATGGTCGCAAGCCGCCGCGACAACGCGACGGTCTCCACTGCGTTGCGAAGGTTCTCTCCCACCTTGCCGCTGATATCGCCGGCATGAGCCAGCAGCGCATCGAGCGTGCCGTACTGGTTGAGCCATTTGGCGGCTGTCTTCGGGCCGACCTTGTCGACGCCTGGAATATTGTCGGAGGTGTCACCCACGAGCGCGAGGTAGTCGATCATCTGCTCGGGGAAGACGTCGAATTTGACCTTGACGCCCTCGCGGTCGAGCACCGTATTGCTCATGGTGTTGATCAGCGTGATCCGGTCGCTGACGAACTGCGCCATGTCCTTGTCCATCGTCGATACCAGCACTGTCTGGCCACGCGATGCGGCCTGGCAGGCGAGCGTGCCGATCACATCGTCAGCTTCCACGCCCTCGATACGCAGCAGGGGCAATCCCAGCGCACCGACGATCTCGTGCAACGGCTCGATCTGCGAGCGCAGATCATCCGGCATCGGCTGACGGTGGGCCTTGTACTCGGCAAACAGTTCGTCGCGAAACGTCTTTCCCGATGCGTCGAATACGACAGCGAAGTGCTGCGGCGGATACTCGCGCAGAAACTTCAACAGCATGTTGAGCACGCCATGAATGGCGCCCGTCGGCTGACCGGCAGAACTGGTCAGCGGCGGCAGGGCATAGAACGCGCGGTACAGATACGACGAGCCGTCGATCAGCACCAGATCGGGATTGGAAGGGAGCGGCATCGACCAGGTATCTTTAGAAAAAAATCTTCAGAACTCGGCGACCCACACGTATCCGGACTTCTTGTGTTCGATCTTGCCGATACCAGGAAACGGAAAATGCCCGGCATAGAGGCGCTGACCGGAAGCGGCGACGCGTGCCAGCAGCGCCACGCGGCTTGCTTCGGCAACCTTCTTGTTTTCGTCAAAGGTGATCTGCCATGTAGGGCGGCGAACGGACAGCACATAGTTGTGGAGCGCATCACCGATGAACAGCAAGGTGTTGTTGCCGGAGCCGATCAGATAACCGGAGTGACCGGGCGTGTGTCCCTTGATGTCGACAGCCTTGACGACGTCCGGCAGCAGCACCGCACCCGGCTTGAACGTCATCACTTTGGGCCGAATGGCGGCAACCAACGCCGTCACATTGGAGATGCCGACCTTGTTCGCGTCCGCTTCACTCAGGTTGCTGAGCGATTTCCATTCGGCTTCCGAGAGATGAATCGCGGCATTGGGGAAAGCGAGGTTGCCCTTGGCGTCGATGAGCCCGCCGACGTGATCGCCATGCGCGTGCGAGATGAAGATGTCCGTCACCGAACCGGCATCCTCGCCCGCGGCCGCAAGCGATTGCGGCAACCGCCCGGCGATCTTGTCGAAATTGCTGCCGGCGCCGGTATCGAACAGCAGTACGCGGCCACCGGCATGCACCAGCAGCGGCTGAATGCTGAACTCGATCTGATCCGTCGGCGCACCGCCGGCTTTCAGTACTGCTGACACTTCAGCGACCGAATGACCGATGACGAAGCTTTTGCCGTCATTCGGCTCGAGCAGTGCGCCGTCCTTCAGTGCCACGGCGCTCAGGGTCCCGATGCTGAATTTCTGGATCTGCCCGGCGGAATCGGGTTCCGCAGCGAAACTGCTCAGGGATCCCGTTGCCAGCAGAAGCAACGCGGAAAGGCTGGTGAATGCATGTCGCAGGCGAATCGAAACCATAGCGCGTCGCTCCCGGGAGTAAGAATCAGATGTTAGCGCGCATCCGGCGCCGGCAGGGATTGCGTCTGCGTGTCGGGTTGTGGCGGCGAATTCGATTGCGTCGCCGGCGGCACCTGTTTCTTTTGATTGGGCAGGTACAGCTTGCCCTTCTGGCCGCAACCGACGAGCGCGCAGCCAAGTACGGCCATAACTACGATCGTCGCTGTCAGCCGCGCTGTGCGCATCATGCTACCGGCAGCGACATGGGGCGCGCTTCCCGTAAGGCGAGCCAGCCGCGAATCACGCGATAGATGATCCACGCGGCCACGGTCGCCAATCCGAACAGACCGACCACGAAGCCGATCAGGATCAGCATCAACGGCAACGATACCAGCGCGGTCACCACGACCCAGAAGGTCGCGAACCAGAAGGTACGGATCTGCCAGCGGAAGTGAGTCTCGAGCCAGGTGCCGCGCGCTTCCGAGCGGCGCGCGTAGTTCATCAGCACCGCGACCGCGGAAGGCAGACCGCAGATGAACGCAACCGGCATGAAGATAGATCCCGTGACGACGCCCGATATCGCCGTCAGCGCGTGCAGCGCGTAAATGACGTGGGTATAGGCGATCAATCCCTGACTCGGGGATGAGAGTGCCACCGCCGTTGGTTCGGTCCGTATCGGATCAGCCTGCATTGGATCAGCCTGCATGTCGCATCAGCTTTTACGCGCGAATCGCGCTGCCACGCGCCGGTAGGCTTCGCGGAAGGGTATGCCTTCCTTGACGACGATCGCATAGGCCTCTTCGGCCGCGTGGACCGCGGGGTCGAGGCGGATGCGTTCCGGTCGAAACTTGAGCGCATCGATGGCTGCGGCCACGATCTCGAGCGTCTGGCCCGCGATATCGATCGAACGGAACAGTGGGAATTTCAGCAGCTGCAGATCGCGCTGGTAGCCGGATGGCAGTTTGGCCGTGATCCCCAGTGTTTCGATCAGGCAGCTGACAGCGGTCGCCGTGCGGCCGCGAATCAGTTCGAAGACATCCGGATTGCGCTTCTGCGGCATGATCGACGAGCCCGTCGTGAAGGCCTCGGGTAGATCGACATAGCCAAATTCCTGGGTATAGAAGAGCAGCAGGTCCGATGCCAGCCGCCCGAGGTCCTGCATCATCAGCGCGAGTTCGAACTGCAGCTGCGCTTCGGCCTTGCCTCGCGACAGCTGAACCGCCGTGACCGGCTGCTGCACTTGCGCAAACCCGAGGTCGCGGGCGGTGCTCTCGCGATCGATGGGCAGACCCGGTGTGCCGAAGCCGGCTCCCGAGCCGAGCGGGGACTTTTCTATCCGGCGCTGGATGCTGCGCAGTGCCTCGGTGTCGTCCGTCAGCTCGGCCGCATAGGCACCCGCCCACAGTGCCACCGAACTCGGCATGGCCTGCTGCATATGGGTGTAGCCCGGCAGCACCGTGTTGCCCTCGCGATCGATCAGGCGGTTCAGCGACGCGACGACCTGCAGCGCCTGCGCCTCCAGCTGGCCGACGGCGTCGCGCAGATACAGCCGCAGCGCCGTCAGCACCTGGTCGTTGCGCGAGCGTCCCAGATGGATGCGCGCGCCCGCGTCACCGATGCGGGCGGTCAGACGCTTTTCGAGCGCGGTATGCACGTCCTCGTCCGCCAGTTCGATGTGCCAGGCCCCCTGGGCATGCTCGGCGCCGATCGTTCCCAGGGCGTCGCGAATCAGGACGAGGTCGGCTTCGGACAGCAGGCCCTGCTGGCGCAACATCTGCGCGTGGGCGATCGAGGCGCGAACGTCGTATCGCACCAGCCGTTCGTCGAGCGCGTAATCTTCGCCCGCAGTGTAATGAAGCACTCGGGCATCCAGCGTACCGCCCTTGTCCCAAAGTCTGGTCATTTACGCTCTACTGTATCGCAGATGAATCATTGTAATTCGGCTCGGCCAGCAGATCATCATCAAAGAGGGCCGCATTCGAACGATACCACCTGCATCGTGGTGCAGATCTACCGGCGCCGACCTATTCGCCGTCGGCCCGGATGTAGGTGAGCAGCTGGCGTTGCTCAGCGCTTTCCTTGACGGTGCGACTTGCCGGAAACATTCCCGGATTGCGATCCAGCAGCATGAGTAACCAGAGTCGCACGAAGCGGTCGCGGAACTTCACGCGACTTCCGGTCTTCTCGAGTAGCGCGTTCGTCCCTTTAAGGAAAGGCCGCATGGCCGCATTGACCGAGCCGTTTACCTTGAAGCCGGAGAACCGAATGAAGGAGTCGGTGGCCACCTCGTCCCCCTCGCGAAGCGCCAAAGCAAAAAGTACGCGGCGCTGTCCGGGAGTTGCCTCCTCCAGAATCGTTTCGCCTCGTCTGCCGATTTCACCCATGATGTTGAGGAACGCCCGTCGCAACGCGTCCTTATCCACCGACCCGGGGGTCGACTGGGTCCACAAATGGTAGGCGAGCTGCTGTTGATCATTGGGCGACTGGCCCGCCAGTGTGAAGATGTCGTGTACCGTCGCTGGGGTAATCTTTCGGCCTCCACGCGCAAACTGCTCGGCGAAGAATTTACCCATATCGGTCTCGGGGATAGGGCCGACCTCCAGAAACACGGCCGATTGATAGAAGTGGCTGCGCTCACCCGTAAAAATTTCGAGCATCGATCCGCGTGCACTACCCGCAAAGATGTAAGCAACTTGCGTGTGCCGCTGGATCTCGGCGCGCAGTACCCCAAGAAGATGTCGCGACTCGCGCTCTTCCAGATTCTCGACGATGTCCTGGAACTCATCGAAAAAGACGGTCAGCTTCTTCCATCGGCTTGCGCGCTCGATGGCGTCCATGGCGCGAATCACGGTCGACGCCTTTGTCCTGCCGCGGGCGCTGAGTTCCAAAGGACCGGCGTGGAGCTTCACTTCTTCCAATAGGCTCAGTGCATCCTGCAGAGGCGCCGGCAAATGCTTGAGCACTGCCCGGTGCGCTCTGAGAGCCGCGTCCAGGTGCATGCTCAGCCGATCGACGAAATCCTCTACTGAAATAAGGCCTCGCAGGTCCACTGACACCAAAAGGTGCGAGCTCCCCTTGAGCGTATGCTCGACAAGACTCGATTTGCCCATGCGCCGCTCGCCTACCAGAACGATGCGGCTCTGATTGCGCGCAGCGTTCAGCACCTGTTCTTCGAGGGCGGGTCGGGCGCAAAAGGGGCGGCCTGGCACCAGGACCTGGCCGTAAACGAATGGGTTGGGTATCGCGGCAGACGGCATCAGGTCGGGAATTAAAACAAAACTGTATTAGAAATAATACATATTTGTTTTAAACACCGCCCTGATGGAGCGAAAGCATGATGTCGGCGCGGTGGCAGCCCATAATTCTTCCGCGCCGACAGGTAGCAGTCGTCAGTTCGCCGCCTTCTGCTCGGCGGCCGAGAGCGCGCGCCGGTCCGCGACGATCAGCGTGCCGGTGCCTTCGTTGGTGAAGACCTCGGCCAGGATGCTGTCGGGTGCACTGTACGAGATGACATGTACGCGCCGTACGCCGCCGCGGATCGCGTCTTCGATGGCCTTGGCCTTCGGCAGCATACCGTCGACGATGCGGCCTTCTTCGCGCATCTTTGCCAGGCCCGCCACGTCGGTGTACGACACGATCGTGCTCGGATCGTCCACCCGTTCGAGGATGCCCGGCGCACCGGTGCACAGGATCAGCTTCTCGGCGTGGAGCGCGGCGCCGATCGCGGCGGCGACGGTGTCGGCATTGATGTTCAGCAGCACACCGCGATCATCGGCCGACAGCGGACTGATGACCGGCATCAGGCCGTTGTCCAGGTGCTTGGTGATCACGCTGATGTCGATCGAATCGATATCGCCGACGAAGCCGAAGTCGACCGGCTCCGACTGGCTGGCCATTTTCATCGGCGGTCGTCGGTGCGCGCGCACCAGTCCAGCGTCGACTCCCGACAGGCCCACGGCGGCAATCTCCAGATCGCGGCAGAAGCCGAGCAGGCGGGTGTTGATCAGTCCGTTGAGTACCATCGAGGTCGCATCGATAGAGCGTTCATCGGTCACGCGTCGCCCTTCGACCATCCTTGTGGGGACGCCCATTGCCTCGGTGACCTGCGTGAGCTGCGGTCCGCCGCCATGCACCATCACGACCTTCACACCGAGGTAGTGCAGGATCGCGATCTGCTCCACCAGCGCGCGGGTCATCGCCGCATCGCCGAACACGGCGCCGCCGGCCTTGATGACGAACGTCTTTCCCTTGTACAGACGGATGTAGGGCGAGGCATTGCGCAGCGCGTGGATCGTTGCTGCGTGGTCGGAACGGTGCGGGATCATGTCGGTCTTGGTTACTCCGCTTGCTTGAGTAAACGATAGAGGACGGCCATCTGTGCCGGCATTCGGTTATAGGCCTGCCGCTGAACGGCGCTGCGTGTGCCGTCCAGGACGGCGTCGGTGATGGCAACATTGCGGCGCACCGGCAGGCAGTGCATGAGCCGGCAGTCGCTGCGTGCGGTTTCGAACCAGGCGTCATCGCAACGCCAGTGCTTGAGGTCCTTGCGGACGCGGGCGTCGCCGGCCTCGTCGCCATAGTCGGTGGTACGTGCCCACTCCTTGACGTAGACCACCTGCGCACCTTCCAGCGCCTCGGCGCGATCATCGGTTTCACGAAGCGAGCCGCCCGACTCGGCGGCCGCGCGTCGCGCTTTATCCATCAGCGCGTCCGGCAACGCGAATCCATCAGGCCGCAGCACCACGACCTCCATGCCTCGCATCGAAGCCATGTGCATCGTCGATGCAGGCACCGCCAGTGGCAAACCGCGCGGATGATAAGCCCAGCTGAGAACGAATTTGCCGTTGCGCGGTACGCCCAGTTCGTCGAGTGTCTTCCAATCGGCCAGCGACTGGCAGGGATGGCTGACCGCCGACTCGAGATTGATCAGCGGCTTGTCGACCAGACGGCTCATGGTGGTGAATTTCTGCTCGCTGATGTCGGCCGCGAGATCCTTGCCGTCGGCGAACGAACGGATGCCGAGCGCATCGCAGTATGAGGCGAGTACTGGAATGCCTTCCTTCGCGTGCTCGGCGGCGGCGCCGTCCATCACTGCGCCATCACGCGTTTCAATCTGCCAGGTGCCGGAACCGGGCGTGATGACGAACGATGAGCCGCCGAGCCGTGACATGCCAGCCTGGAACGAAGCCAGGGTGCGCAGCGACGGATTCATGAACAGGAGACCGAGAATCTTGCCGGTCAGCGCATGGGGCTCCGGACGCGTTTCCAGCCGGCGCGCCAGTTCGAGCAGTCCGAGCACTTCCTCACGTGAAAAATCTGCCAGATCGAGAAATCGACGCACGATGAATACTCTTGGGCGCCGTCAGGCGCCGATGTCCAGCAAAGCGTCGCGCAGCAGATCGACCTGCGCGGCCTGCAGCACGAACGGTGGTAGGAGACGCACGATGTGGGGATCGGCAGCGGTACCCGCGAGAATGTTGCGCGCGAGGAGTTCCGCGTGCACGTCTTTCGCCGGCCGCAGCGTTCGCAGCCCGATGAGGAAGCCCTCGCCCTGCGAATCGATGACAGGACCCACGATGCAACGTTCGCGTATGACCCGTCCCAGCGCGCGCACGTTATCCAGCAGGCGCTCGGACTCGATCGCCTCGATCACTGCCTCGATCACCGCGCACGCCATCGGGCCGCCGCCGAACGTGGTGCCCATCGAATCGGGTTTGACCTGCGCTGCGACGCGTGGCGACATCAGCAGTGCCGAGCAGGGAAACCCGCCGCCCAGCACCTTGGCGCTGGTCGTCATATCGGGCTGCACACCATAGAGCTTCGACGCAAAGGGTGCGCCCACGCGGCCCATGCCACACTGCACCTCGTCGAAAATCAGCAACGCGCCGACCTTGTCGCATCGTGCGCGCACGGCCCGCAGGTAGTCGGCGCCCTGTACGTAGGCGCCCGCCTGACCCTGTACCGGCTCGATGATGACGGCCGCGGTTTTGTCGGTGATCTCGCGTGCGATGGCATCGAAATCCCTACGCGGCAGGAAGCTTACGTCGAACGGTGTGCGCGGGAATCCATACCACTTCGACGCCGCACCCCAGGTGACGGTGCCGGCGGCCGCGGTACGGCCGTGAAACGAATACTCCATCGCAGCGACGTGCGAGCGCTGCGTCATCCGGAAGGCCATGCGCAGCGCGTTCTCGTTGGCTTCGGCGCCGCTGTTGACGAAGAACACGCTGCCGATGTCCAGTTGCGAGAATCGCACCAATCGTTCGGCGGCTCGCGTGCGCACGTCGACCGGCACCGCATTGGTCTGGAACGACAGGCGACGCGCCTGTTCGGTGAGCGCACGCGTCCAGATCGGGTGCCCATAGCCGAGTGCGGCTACGGCGTGACCGCCATACAGATCCAGAATTCGACGGCCGTCCGTCGTGTTCAGCCACACGCCTTCACCGGAAGCGACCGGCACCGGATATTGCGCGAACACGGGCGCCAGGAAGTCGTGTGCCGCGCTCTGGGCTTGGGCGTTCATGTCCATCCTGCTGCCGGCGCGGTCAGGCCGGCGGTTTCATCGAGACCATAGAGGCGATTCATCCACTGCACCGCGCCGCCCGCCGCGCCCTTGTTCAGGTTGTCGAGTGTCGCCATCACCGCCAGTGTGCGGCCGTTGCTGACGGCCGAGAGCTGTGCGTAGTTGCTGCCGGCAACATCCTTGACGCGCGGCATCGTGCTGCCGACGCGAACGAAGGGTGAATGCGCATAGAACTGGCGCAACGCGGCCTGCACGGCAGCGGTATCGATCGGCTTCAGCAGGCGCGTCTGTGCAGTCACATGGATGCCGCGTGCGAACGGGCCGGAGTGCGGTACGAAACTGATCTGAGCCTCGACGCCACTGGCCGCATGGGAGAGAGCTTCAATCTCCGGCGTATGTCGGTGACCGAGCGGGTTGTAGCTATAGAGGTCGCTGTGTCGCTGCGGGTGGTGCGTGCCTTCCGAAGGCTTGCGTCCCGATCCGGTGCTGCCGGTGACGCCGCTGACGAAGATCTCTGGTGCAGCCAGGCCCAGCGCCAGCATCGGCACGACGGCGAGCAGCACGGCGGTCGCAAAGCAGCCCGGATGCGCGACGTGTGGCGTCGTGAGCTCCTTCAGATGTTCCGGCACGGCGCAGGTGAACTGGTTCAACCGTGCAGGGGCGCCATGCGGATGATGATAGACAGCCTGGTAGGCGTCGGCCGTGCGGTAGCGATAATCCGCGGAGATGTCGACGACGTGCGGGCGCGTTTTCGCAGCCTCCGCGCGCGTCAGCAGCGCATCGATCAACGCGGCTGCCGCGCCGTGCGGGGCTGCGCACAGGACCGCCGTGGAGGACTCGCGCGTGAGTATCGTTTCGACTTCGGCCTGTGATTTGAAGGTCTCGTCCGGGTAGACCGGTGCCAGATGACCGAAGGTCTTGGCGATGAGCTCACCGGGCTGGCTGTCCGACATGATGCCGGCGAGTGACAGATTCGGATGGCCGGCGATCAGGCGCAGCAGCTCGCCGGCGACATAGCCGGTGCCGCCGAGAATGACTGTTGGAATGCGCGTGGCGCGCATGTCGTTGTCGGCGCTCATGATTCGCGTCAGCCTTCCGCGGCGACCGCTCGCCGCGCTCGCCCCGAGATGCCGAGTGACTCGATCACGAAGTCGCCCAGTGCTGCCGCATCGCTCAGCGCATTCCAGGCGTTGACCTTCATCTGCTGCTGAATGATCTCGACGCCAACCTGATTGTCGGTCGCAGGTCCTGTCACCGCACACGGTTCGACATGGAAGCGCTCGCGCAGCAGTTTCACGCCGCCCCAGGCGGCCACCGGATCGTTGGCGGACAGCACCACTGCCGTCAGCGACTTGCGGATGTCGGCGCAGTCGAGGATCGCGTCGACGCCATAGGTTCCCAACAGGCCATCACCGAGTTCGAACACGATCGCATCGGGCTTACCCTTCGCCAGCTCGGTCATCATCGTGCGCGTCAGCGCGGGACCCGTGCGCGGCGTGGTCGTCACGACGCCGAGATCGGTGAAGATCATCGTGCTGCGGGCGCCCGCATCCGCAAACGCGAGGATGTCCCGACGCAGCGAGACTCCGGTGGCTTTGAATGCATCTACCGTCAGGCCGCGATGACGCATGCGTGCGACGATCGCCGCGGCCGCGGCAGTCTTGCCGGCTTCCATGCAGGTACCAGCCAGCGCCACGACCGGTACGCCGTTCGTTTCGAGCGGTGCGTTGAAGTTCAACTGCTGCATGCCGACGCGCGCGGGCACGCCGATACGTTCACCGAGATAGGGAAACTGCAGCACGACGCCGAGGATCCGGCAGTCGAACGGCTTGCCCTTGTCTGCGGTGGCGGAATCGCACACGCCCATGACGCCGCCGATGTTGAGCATCTGGATGGTGTCGCCCGGCTTCAGGGACTCGGGCACGTGACCCGAGTAGCCGAACAGCGCCCGACGCGGTCCCAGGGCGCCGACCACGATGTCACCGCGGGCGACCTTGGCCATGCGGCCGCTGGTGAGCTCGAGCGTGTTGTAGTTGGCCTTGTTGTTCAGGATCTCGGCGACCACGACCACGCCTTCCTCGGCAGGAATCTCGTCCGACAAACGCAGTTCGTGATTGAGATTCAGCGCCTGTGTGACGGATGCGATCTTGTCGACGATGACGGTCTTCATGGCAATGCGTCCTTGTGACAGTGGTCGTTACGACTGCGGTTCGGCGCCGGCACGACGATAGAACATTCCGGTGAGCGAGACGATCTTGGAGAAACCCAGTGCATCGGTTGCGGTCCATTCGCCGGCCGCCTCACCGTATACACCCTTGGACGCCGCCATCAGGGAGTGCGGTGACTCCACACCCTCTATAAAGAGGCTACCCGGCCGCAACAGCACGTGCACGTCGCCCGTCACCCGCTCCTGCGAGCTGAGCATCAGCGCCTCGATGTCGCGGCAGACCGGATCCAGCAGCTGGCCCTCGTGTACCAGGTCGCCATACGGTCCGGCGACCCCTTCCTTGATGCGTTGCTGGCGCGGCGTCATCACCAGCTTTTCCAGTTCGCGATGTGCCGTCAGCAGCGTTTCGGCTGCCGGCGCCTCGAACGCAACCCGGCCCTTGGTACCGATGATGGTATCGCCCAGGTGAATGCCGCGGCCGATGCCGTAAGGCGCCGCCAGGGTTTCGAGCTTCTCGATGACTTCCACCGGCGTCAGTTTGCGGCCATCGAGGCCGACCGGGCGCCCCTTGTCGAAGCTGATCGTGTGCCGCGCCGGTTCGCGAGGCTGCGAGAACGCATCACGCGACAGCACCCAGGCGCTCTCCGGCAGACTGCCCTTGGACGTCAGCGTCTCGGTGCCCCCGATCGTGACACCCCAGAGGCCTCGATTGGTGGAATACGCGGCGCCGTGCGGCGGCACCGGAAGATTGCGCTGCTGCAGGAACGCGAGCTCGTCCTGGCGCTTGAACGCCTTGTCACGTACCGGTGCGATGATTTCCAGTTCCGGGGCCAGGGTACGCAGCGCGACCTCGAAGCGGACCTGGTCATTGCCGGCTGCCGTGCAACCATGGGCAATCGAAGTCGTGCCGAGTTTGCGGGCCATGAGCGCGATGGTCTGCGCCTGCATCACGCGTTCGGCGCCCACACAGAGCGGGTAAAGCTGACCGCGCCGGACGTTGCCCATGATCAGGAAGCGCAGCACCTGCTCAAAATAGTCGGTGCGTGCGTCAATTTGATGATGCTCGATCGCGCCGAGCGCCAGTGCCCGTTCGCGCAACGTACGCGCGGCGGCGGCATCGATGCCGCCGGTGTCGACCGTGACGGTGATGATCGGGCGACGGTGGTTTTCGGCCAGCCACGGCACCAGGAACGAGGTGTCCAGCCCGCCGGAATAGGCCAGGACGATGGGCTGTGCGCCCGCGGAAGTGGTCTGCTGCATGGAATTTCTCAGCTACGGAACAGTGTGGAAAGCCGATCGATCAGTCGCCGCTGCGCGCGTGCGTCGGTCGTGGCTATGAATATGGTGTCGTCACCGGAAATGGTGCCGACCACCTCGTCGAACTCCGCCTTATCCACCGCCACCGCGACGCTGGCGGCCGCCCCGATCGATGTCTTGATGACAGTGATCGAGGAGCCGGCGACACGAATCGAGCGGACGAATTGTGCCAGAGCGCCGAAATCCCCGTTGGCCCGGGCAATTTCGTTGGACGGTGCCTGATAGCGGCCGCTGGCTTTATGCACTCCGAGGTCGCGCAGATCGCGGCAGACCGACGATTGAGTGACTTCGAAGCCGTCCCGCCTCAGCAGTTGCGCCAGATCGCTCTGCCGGCGCACTTCGGCGCCTCGCAGAATGCGCAGGATGGCGTTGCGCCGTTCGAACTGGTGGCGGTCTTGAAGCATGGGCCGGCGATTGTAGGTGCCGCTGCATAAATTATCAACATTATGCATAAAAATTCTAATCTGCCACGGCTGATGAGCACGGAGCGGGCGATCGCACCAAAAGTAACCGGAGCGAGGCGTTGGGGGGGGCGCCGAGAGCAGTAGACGCTACGTAACAAAAACGCCAAAAAGTCATCGATCGTCTACTGATGAATTCGCCGCGCCGCACTACCAGCGGTCGTGGGCTTTAAGTTATCTTCTGAGCACACATCGAAATCTGCGGCGCAAACAGCGCACTCGAGGGGATTGCCATGGCACAGGCGAAATTTCGCGGTCGGTTTTTGTGGCAGGAACTGATGACTGGGGATCCCGCCGCGGCTTCGACATTTTATTCCAAGCTGCTGGGATGGCAGGCCAAGGCCTCGGCCGGCGAGCCGGCGTACACAGAGTTCCATGTCGGCGGCCGTGGGGTCGCGGGCATGATGAAAATGCCTGAAGCGGCAGCGCAGATGGGTGCCAAGCCGATGTGGATGCCGTACATCGGCGTCGAGAACGTCGACGACGCGGTCGAGGACATCGACGAACTCGGCGGCAAAGTGCACCGGCCGGCGAGCGACATCCCAGGTGTCGGCCGCTTTGCGGTGCTGACCGATCCTCAGGGCGCGGCCTTCGCGGTATTCCGCCCGAACGGTGAAGCCGTGCCGCTGTCCGCCGCTGCCCCAAAGGTGGGTGAATTTTCGTGGATGGAACTCGCCACCACCGATGAGGAGGAGGCGTTCGAGTTCTACTCCAAGCTGTTCGGCTGGCAGGCACTGGCGCGACACTCGATGGGCCCGGCGGGTACGTACCTGATCTTCGGTTCGGACGGCGTTCAGCGCGGCGGCATGTTCAAGGCCGGCGAGGAGCGCGGTCCGACGCCGAACTGGCTGCCATACGCCTCGGTCGCAGACGTCGACATGTCATCGAAGGAGATTCCGGGTTTCGGTGGGCGCGTCCTGGCCGGCCCGATGGATGTCCCCGACAACGGGCGGATCGTGCACCTGTCCGATCCGGGCGGCGTGCTGTTCGCTATTTATGCGCAAACCGCGCCGAAGCAGCACGAGCCGGTCGCGAAGCCGGCGGCGCCGGCGAAAACCGCTGCGCCGAAAGCTACGGCCAAACCCGCGGTGGCTAAGGCCCCGGCCAAGTCAGCCAAGCCATCGGCGGTCGCGGGCGACGGTCTACCGGTTTCGAAGCCCGATGACGCTCCGGTCGTGCCGCCTGCGGCCAAGAAGTCGCTGAAGCCGAAGAAAGCAGCGCCCGCGCCGTCACCGGTTGCGAAGAAGTCTTCGGCAGCACCGGCTGCAAAGAAAGCGGCCAAGAAGGCACCGAAGAAGGCCGCGAAAAAGGCAGCCAAAAAGGCCGCCAAAAAGGCCGCGAAAAAGGTGGCCAGGAGAGTGGCGAAAAAGGCAGCTAAGAAGTCGGTTGCCAAAAAGAAGGCAGCGAAGAAGAAAGTCGCCGGTAAGAGCGTGGCGAAGCGAGCCGAGAAGCCATCGCGCAAGGCTGACAAGAAGCACAAGAAAGACAAGAAAAACAAGCGTAAGAACAAGAAGGACAAGCGCAAAAAGGACAAGGCCCGGCGCAAGAAGTAGGTCGAATCTGCGCGAAGCCGCCACATAGGCGGCGTCGACCAGGCTGCTGCTGCGTTGAGAATGCTCTGCTATGTGGGGCTTTCAACGGAAGGCAGCGATGGGTCGGATCGATCTGCGGGTTCCTTTTGCGGAGAAGGGCGAGGCCAAGCGGCGCGGGGCTCGCTGGGATACCGGCCAGAAGATCTGGTACGTGCCCGGCGGCCTCGATCCAGCGCCATTCCAGCAATGGCGTTACGAACCCCCGGCGCCGAATATCCGGGCCCACACTTACTTCCTGGCGCAAAACAGACGTGAGTGCTGGCGTTGCGACGCGTTGACCACGGTGCATGCCATCGTCCTGCCTGGCGGGCATGAGCGACTGTATGTTGCCGACGAACCGTCGGACGACGAGTGGGAAGTCATCGCTGCGCCGACGACGCTTCTATACGTCGCTCATATGCAGGAGCCCGGGCCGACGCGGCTGCGAACACTCGCTCCGCGCTACAAGCTCGCGTACAGCCAAGCCGTCCACCAATCGTATTGGATGAACCACTGCGAGCGCTGCGACGCCAGGCTTGGAGACTACTTCACGGGCAGTGAATTTGACGCTGCCTTCAACCCGGTCACGCGGTTCGCTGCCGGTGAGATCTGTCTGCGCCTCATTCAAGAACCTTTCGGGGCCAGCTGTGGCGGCTACGCAGAGGATATGCCGCTGTTTAACTTTATGAAGCAATGCGAATAGTGCGCCTTACAAAAACGGACACCGCCCTTCTGTCAAATCATTGAATCAATGAAAGTATCCGACGTGCTGCGCCTGCTGCACGATGACGGCTGGCATTTGCACGCAACCCGGGGGAGCCATCGCCAGTTGAGGCACTGCGCGAAGCGAGGCCGAGTTACCGTTGCGGGTAAGCCGAGCGACGAATTAGCATCGGGCACGTTAAATAGTATCCTCAAGCAGGCTGGACTGAAGAGGTGATGCCGTGCGCTATGCAATTGTAATTGAGGCCGCCGGTAGCAATTTTTCTGCGTACGTCCCGGATCTTCCCGGCTGCGTGGCGACCGGTTCCAGTTTGGAGGATACGGAGCGGGCGATTCGGGAAGCGATTGAGTTCCATCTGGAGGGGCTGCGTGAGGAAGGCTCGCCAGTGCCTATGCCGTCCAGCCGAGTCGACTACGTCGAAGTTGCTGTCGCCTGAACTCTATTTCTCAATCAAAACGACCGCTTGAGCTCGTCGCGTCGGTAGGAGATGCGTAGAGCGCGGCGCCGGTAGGCGTCCTCGAGACGTTCGTCGCAGGTGCGCGATCCGGGGAACAGGTCCGGCTGCGCCGCGCCGCCCAGTTCCTCGTCGATCAGGCGTTTTTCGGCGTCTTCGTGGGCCTCCAGTTCGCCCCCGCGTAGGATGTGAAGGATCGTCAACCCCGACTGGCGCATCTCGTGGCAGATCAAAATGACGCGATGGCAGGTCAGCGGGTCCTGCTCCGAGCACATCAGCGCGGTCCGGCGTCGCTGCGCAACCGTTACCAGACCGTGCAGCCCGCGCTGGAAGTTGGGGAGCTTCGCGATCTCGCCGTAAGCCGCACGGCCGTCGACGTAGCACTCGGGTTCGTCGCGCCGTGCGCCCAGTTCGCGTCCGAGATACAGGTAACCGATCCCGTCGACGACCAGGCTCTTCTGCAGCGCTTCCCGCGAAAACTGCGGAAACCGACGGCTGTACGGTATCGACCGCACATCGGCCAGGTTGCCGATGCCGTGCTTTTTCAGGGCGCCGATGAATTCCTCGATCGGCTGCGATGAGTGTCCGATCGTATAGACGACAGGTGAGGTCATTTCTCGATCGTAAAGACCAGATCGGCGCTGCGCTGTGTCCCGGCTTCGGTTTTGACGGTCCAGTGGTCTCCGATGGTGTAGCGCATTTTGATGGTATTAATGGCTTCCGCGAGTCCTACGCCATAGCTGACGTACAGCCGGGGGGACAGGTAGCGCCCCAGCACCAGCGAGGTCTCGTTCATCATGTCCTGCTCGACCCCCGCCTCGATGTTATAGCGGCCGCCCAGTTGCTGCGCGAGTATCGCACCTCCCTGCATGATCGCGTCGGAGCGACCCGAGGTGCTGTGTTCGTTGGTGTCGGTCGCATTGGTCACGCTCTGCAATGAGCCCCCGGCAAGCAGCAGTGAGACGATCTGCGACTGCGGCACCTCAGGACTGGAGAAGAAGGTCATGCGCGGGCTGCGAAGCGTGCCACGGACATTGATGCCGGCCGTGATATCGGGAAATTTCTTTTCTGCGCGAAGGTCCAGCCCGGGATCGTTCAGCAGGCCGTTGCTGAAGAGCAGCCGGCCGTGCTCGACATCCAGATTGCGACCGTAAGCCAGGTATTTGCCTTCCTCGACATTCAATTCACCGCTGCCGTGACTGATACCCGAATCATCGGTTGCCACGTTGATCCGGCCGCTCAGGCGCCCCGACAAGCCGTGTGCATTGACCGTGACGCGTTCTCCCAGGACCAGCGTCAGGTTGCTGAAGATCTGGTACTGGTCTTCCGGCGCTGTCTTGGGTGCGCCGACGATGACCTCGTCTTCGGATGCGAGCACCGCGTTGGCCAGATTGGCAGGCTCGATGCGCGCATAGGGAAGGTTGACGTTGCCGCGCACGTCGATGCGACGTCCCTCCATGTGCACGAACACGTCGGGTGAGACGTCGACGCGCGCCTCCGGAATGCTGACGACCCTGAGATCTTGGCCGGTCAGGTGAATATCTCCGTACGGCAGTGCGTGCTGCCAGCGAAGGTCACCGCTGACGCTGGCGCGCCCGTCGGGACCCGCCTGGGCAGAGCCGTCGATATTCAAATGGTCGTCATTCAAACGTGCCGTGAGATTGACGGCGCGCAAGGACAGATTGATCTGGTAGGCATCGAGTGCGGCGTCCACCAGCTGCAGCTCCCCGGCCAGTCGCGGTGACGCGGCGCAGCCGCTCAACGCCAGCTTCGCGCGGATACGGCCGCTGGCGCGATCGATCTGACCCACGTAGGTGCTGACATAGCCCAAGGCCGTTGTCTCGAGCGACAGGTCTCCGCTCAAAGGCCACAGGTGCCAGTCGCCGTCGTCATCCGGCGAGCCGCCAGCACCCGGCTCGCCGCCCGCTGCTGGCGTGCAGCCGCTGCCCGCGCTACCAGGATGGGCGGTAAAATGACCCGCTACGTGTCCTGCGCCACCGGCATCCAACGCCAGTTCGCCGCTCAGGTCGTGCTCACGGATGCGTGCCGCGACGGTGCCATTGCCCAGGTTGAGCGTCTCCGTCCTGCCGTTCGGGAAATGCTTGCGGATCGCGGCGTCCTCGAGGGTCGCTTTCAATTCGCCGCGCCACGGTTCATCGCCGGTGGCAGCGGCGTTCAGCGAGACGCTGAGCGAGCCGTCGTAGTCCGTGGCATTGGTGAGGCCCGCGGTCATCGCCCGCATCGGCATGTTGGTGGCGTTCAGCTCGACCGCCCGATGCTGCTCCTCGGAATGTGCCTTGAGGCAGAGCCGCGTCTGAGCGTCGTGCAGGCACAGCGGTTCCAGGCGCATTCGATTGCCGTCGAGCAGCACCGCGGCCGGCGCTTCCTGTGTCATATGCAGACGTGCGCCGTCACCGAGCTGCGCCGACGCGATTTCGCCTTGCCAGCTGCCGGCGGCGTAGCGGCCGTTGCCCTTGATGTTCAACGAGTAGCCTTCGGCGCGCGCCTCGATGGACAGCGAGTGATTGTCGGCGGTTCCGGTCGAGCCCAGGGTCAGGCGATCGAGTCGGCGACCTTGAACCGTCAGATCGCGCAGCTCGAGCTGCGAGTCGGCACGACCCGAGCCGTGCGGGTCGAACTCGATGTGGCCATCGAGCGACGCCAGTCGCATGCCGCGCCATTCCAGATCCCGTGCGTGCGCGGTCGACAGCACCGTGGGATCGTGCCGATCGCCGCGGATGTGGCCGTTGGCGTTGAGCTGTCCGTGCGCACCGGGATCGAGCAGCGCCAGATCACTGGCCTCGAGACCGAAATCCAGATCCAGCGTTGTACCGGCGTGACCTTCGAGTTCGAGGCGCGTGGCGCCGAGCTGCAGGCGCACATCGCTGAACTGCCAATCGCCGCCGCGATGCGCGATACGCGCGTGACCCTGCGCACGCTGCCCGCGCACATTGCCAGCGACGTCATGCACGGTTGCTTCGAGCGGTGACTCGCGGCTGTAGCCCTCGCCATTGGCCTCGAATGCGAACGCCAGACTGCCGCGGACGCCGGGACGCAGCGTCGCCACGTCCAGATCGGCGACATGGCCTCGCAACTGCCAGGTGCTGGCGGGATTCCAGCGCAACATGCCTGCGAGATCCGTGTGGGCACCGAGCGTTTCGAGCTCGGCGTGCTCAGCCGTGACCGAATCGCTCGCCAGCCGGCCGCGCATCGCGATGTGCATCGCCGGCGCGTCGGTGAACTGGAAGTCAGCCGTGGTGGTGAAGGCATAAGGCCGCAGCTGCTGCAGCGTGTAGCTGCCGTGATCGCTGTGAAAGGGCGCATCGTTCGCATTCATCGGCCAGCGGAAATGGGTCCAGCTGCCGTGCAGGTCGAGCCGCGGTCCGCCGCTGACGAAGGCGACCTCGCCGCTGGCGGTGGCGACGGTGCCGGAGACCGCGTGATCGAGCTGCAGCGAGGTGACCGTCAGGATGGTGTCGTTGTAGTCGCCACGGAACCTGGCCAGCAGCGGCCCTGACCTGAGTCCCGGCGGAACGACCGTGCCCTGCGCACTGAAGCCGGTCGCGTTGCCGTCGAACAGCAGGTCGCCCGTCAAGATGCCGAGTGCGTGACCCGCGTTCCAGGCCGCCAGATCGAAGCGGCCGACATGTGCGTGACCCTGCCAGTGCCAATGCGACGTCAGATGGTCGATATCGCCGTGAAAGCGGGCACCGAAGGGAGCATCGAAAGCGAAGTTCAGTCCGAGCTTCGCGGTATCACCGTCGATCCGCGCGTTGGCGATGTAAAACGGCTGCCCGTCCGGATGCGAGAAGAAGCGCAGCGCCCCCCGCAAACCGATCGCCTGGGTTGCCAGTACATCGCCGGTAGCGCGCACATGCACGAGGTTGTGGTCGAACCCACCGTCGTGGATGCGGATGATCTTCGGAAACAGTGTGCTCGACGCATCGACCTTCGTGGTGTCGAACACCCTGCCGCTCGGGTACTGCAGCCGCAGCCGGTCGGCCTCCACCATTTTGGCGTCGATGCGCGTCAACGGTGGCAGGAAATGAGGCTCCCAGTACCGTCCATCGTCGATGTGGGGCAGTACGTGCACCAGAACCCGCTCGGCGTGCAGCCGGGAGATGGAGATCGTGCGCCAGGCCAGCGGCATGATCGCCATCTGGCCGTCGGCATTCTCTATCTCGATGTGGACGCGGCGATGATCGATCACCAGCAGGTCGACGTGCAGCGCGTGGGCAATGGTGCCGCGGGCGCCGTGGATCTCGATCTTCACCGGTCCGATCTGCCGGTTGAGGGCGCGTGCCACGAACTGGCACCCGGCCGGCGTGAACGCGAGGTAATCGATGGCGCCCAGCGCCATCACCGCCAGCAGCAGGGGTATCGACCAGCACAGGTGCAGCCAGCGCAGCATGGCAGCCTAGGATATCGGGCCCGGGGCGGCGCAGGTTTACAGTTTCGGGGAAATATTCAGGTGCAGCCGGGGGCCGGGCAGCGAAGGGAACCCCGGTGCGCGCAGCGCCTGCGCGATATCGACGCCGACCGTCACGACCGGCAGGCGCAGCCGGAACCCTATGCCGACCGAATAGGCCAGGGGCGCATCGAAGCGGTCGAGCGCATTGCCGCCATCGAAAAAGGCGGCCACGCCGAAGTTTCTCGGCAGGTCGCGCTCGAACTCCACCGTGCCGATCAGCAGGTCCCGGCCGCCAACTTTCGCTGCAATACCCGGGATCACGGCTCCCGTCGCCGGGTTGCGGGTCGCTGACCTCACACTCAGCGGCGACAGGTCGTCGTACGCGAAGCCGCGGATGCTGCGATCACCGCCGGCAAAGAAGCGGTACAGACCCGGCATGTCCTCGATGTTACGGATATTCGAGGCGCCGAGCTCCGAGCGCAGCAGCAGATGCCACAACGAACTGAGATTGATGACGCGCTCGGCCTGTATGTCCAGACGCACGAAGCGCTCGCGCGCGCCCAGTTCCGGGGTCGAGCCGATCAGCTGCGCGTAGATTTCACGGCTGAACAGCGCCTCGCCGAGATAGTTCTCCGGCACCGACGCGAACACGATACTGGGTACGACGAGATTGTCGACCCGCCGCTGCTCGATCGGATCGTCGGTGATGGTGTGCTCGAAATTCAGCGCCAGCACGCGCTGCCAGTGGCCGAGCGTGCGGGTGAGGCTGGGCGCGAAAGCGATGTCCTTGTTGGTGACGTCGTCGCCGTATTGATCCTGCTGACCGCGAAGATCGAGCGAAACCTTGTCCAGCGCCGGATCGCCCACCGGAATGTCATAGCGGACATCGAACAGCTGTTCGATCTCCGACAGTTCCATCTGCACGCGAAAGCGATGTCCATAACTGTTGACCCTGGGCACGGTCCAGGCAGCGGTTCCGCGCGGGCCGGTATCGGTACCGTAGCCGGCGCCCAGCGAATAGGCGCGACGGGCGTTATTCGCACGAATCGTGACCGGGACGCTATGCGTTGCGGGGTCGCGATCCCCGGCGAGGACCTCGACCGTCGAGTAGTAAAGACTGTCGTCGAGCGCGAACTGGGTACGCAGCAGCTGCAGCGCGTTGTACGGTTCACCCTCGTGGTAGCGCAGGTAGCGCCGTACTTCGCGATCGCGCACCGCGTTCTGTTCGATCGTGGTCGCCCCAAAGCGGTAGCGCTCGCCGGTCGCGAGTTCCAGATCGATGGCGGCGCGATGCGTCGCCAGGTCGACCCGCAATTCGCTGCGTACCATCCTGGCATCGAGATAGCCGTAAGTCGCGGCCGCCCGTTCGAGTGCTCCCTTGAACTGCTCATAGCGGGCGTGGCTGAGCACCTCGCCGCGCGGCGGTGGGGACCTGAGCACGTCCGTGAAAACGGGGTCTTCCGCGCCCGGCCCGGTCAGCAGGGCATGGACCTCGTCGAGCACCACCGGGGTTCCGGCATCGATGATGATATGAACGTGCCAGTGGTGCTGGCTGTCGGGAGGCGAGAGCGACTCGCTGACCTTCGGTTCGTAGTAGCCGTATGGCCGCAGTGCCGAACGCACCTCGTCATCGACGCGGTTGTACAGCCGTTGCACGGCCTCCGGTTCGATGCGATCGCGATCCTTGTAGCGTTCCAGGCTCAGCAGCGCGAGTACGTTGCTCTTCAGCTGGCCGTCGACACCCTCGACTTCGACACGGATATCGGCGCATGCCGGCCGCGCGAGCCACAGCAGTCCTGCGCAAAGCAGCAGCGGCCGGATGCTCAGTCCGCGGATTGTCAGGCTGCGACGCGCTCCCCCAACCACCCTTCGATCAACTGCCGTGCGATCGTATAAGGGGGTGGCAGTCCCACCTGCTGCCCCGACCGGAGCTGCTGACAATCGAACCAGCGTGCGTCCTCGAGTTCCCCATCCAGCAATTGTATCGGTCCGCGTACTGCGCCTGCGCGAAATCCCAACATCAGCGATTGCGGAAAGGGCCATGGCTGCGAGGACTGGTACTTCGCCCAGGTCACGCGCGTGCCGGTTTCCTCTTCGACTTCGCGTACGACGGTCTCCTCCAGCGTTTCTCCCGGCTCGACGAAACCGGCCAAAGTCGAATAGCGTCCAGGCTCCCAGCTCTTCTGCCGCCCCAACAGCGCGTAGTCGCCATCGGTGACCAGCACGATGATCGCCGGATCGATTCGGGGGAAGAAATCGGCGCCGCAGATCTCGCTGGTGCACGCCATGACATGGCCAGCGCTCTTTGGCGCAGTAGGCGCTCCGCAGACGCCGCAGTGCCGGTGGCGGGCTCGCCAGGACACCAGCGCGCGGGCAAATCCCAGCACGTCCGCCTCACCGGGCGGCAGTTCTCCCAGTAGCGGGCGCAGCTCCCGGAACGCCGTGCCCGGCACGTCGAGCGGGTAGTGTTCCGGCAGATCCGCCAACAGCAGGCGTTGTCCCCGAAACCAGCCCAGCAGCGTCAGGCGAGAGGCAGGCAGTTCCGCGATCCCGGGATGCTGCGAGGTCAGCAGCGCGATCTGCGGTGAGGGTTCCGTGCGCACCAGGTGGGCCGGACCCCGCGAGACGACGAAGCGCGTATCCGCATCGAGCAGCGCTGCGTTCAGCCAGTCGGGATCCAGCCTCGCCGCCGCGCGGCGGTCGAGGATCGGAATCTCAGCATGGGTGCGCAGCGCCAGACTCATCGTGGCCGTCAGTGTTGCAGACCGTGCGCCGGACCGGCAAGCGAAGATTCCACTCAGCGGCTGCACGGCTGACAGTGCGGCGTCTTCAACGACCACCGATCGTCGATGAGCACCGCGCCGCAGCCGCGGCAGGCGTCGAGGCGCAGCTCGTCGCGCCGGACCAGCGCGGTCAGCAGGAACACCGCGTGTTCGAACGAGATGAGCGCGTCCGTGACCGCGTCGCGATAGACCGCGTAGGCCTGGCACAGCAGCTCGGCACGAGCGAGAGATGGCAGTGCCTTCGCCTGTTCGGACGTGCCGCGATCGGGCATCGCACCGACCGCGCAGCACAGGCTTGCGAGCAATGAGCCTTCGGCGCGCACACGCGGATTGCGGGTGAAGAAGGCGGCGGTCTGCGGTGATTTGCCACGGTGGCGCACCGGCACGGCCGCGGACGCATCGTTCAGGTAGGAATGGTAGAGCTTGCGGATACGATCATCGGACAGCCCGGTCCACTCCCTGATCGTGCGCGTGCGGGCCTCGTGCCGGATGAACTGCACCGCGACGTCGAAGCGCAGGCGATCGCGGCTGTAGCGGTCGTCGGATATTCTCATAAAGCGAGTTACTCTCAATTTTGTTACAAGTAACATATTCGGATATGAATATGGCAGATATCGGGGCATCCCGTCACGGCCGCCTGCGGCAGGATATCTCCTCCAAACCTGGAAGAATGACTCGGGAGAACGATGATGGTCATGGTGCAGTCGTTGCCGTTGCCGCTGACGCTTGCCACCTCGAGCGGCAGTGCGTGGGACGCAGCACTGATGGGTCCTGTGGCGGAGATCAACGAGCAGCTGCTCGAATGTCTGCGCTCGATGGCGGTTGGGGACGGAGCGCCCGGATTTGAGACACCGAGGCTCCTGCAGTCCACGCAGGCGCACTGGCGGCGGCTGGACGCCACGGCGATGCGGCGGCTGGCGGGTTGTCCTTATCTGCTGCTGGACCTGCGGCTGGCGCAGCCTGCGCTCTGGCAGCGGACGACGATCGACGCGGTCAGGGATCAGCCGCAGCAGGATGCCTATTTCAGCGCACCGGCAGGGGTGGCATTGCTGCGTCGGACACTGGTACTGGCCTGGCACGTCGCCCGATCCAACCGGCTGATGGCTGCATTGGTGCTCGGGATGAGTCCCGCGGTGGCCGACAGCTTAGGTGCCCGGCGGCTGTGCGAACTCGAGGCGATCGCCGAGCGCGCACCGGCTTGGATGACGCCGCGGTGGGAACGCCAGCCCGTGGTATGGCGGCAGATGATCGAGGCCGCCTGCGGCTCGGATACGCTCGCGTTGCGGGCGGTGACGATGCGGGGCTGGCAGCTGCTGGCGCGGGAGCGCTACCCGATATGCTAAGTTTGTACCCCCCCTGAACGATCACGCAGGTGTCCGCGTCATGCTCGCGCTCTCAACTCGCGCACTCACGAAAACCTACAGCAACGGCGTGGCTGCGCTGCGCGGCGTCGATCTAGACGTCGAGCAGGGCGATTTCTTCGCATTGCTGGGGCCGAACGGCGCGGGCAAGACCACCCTGATCGGTATCGTCACGTCGCTGGTCAATAAAAGCGGGGGGACCGCAAGCATCTTCGGGCACGACATCGACCGCGAACTGGAGCGGGCCAAGACCTGTATCGGCGTCGTGCCACAGGAAATGAATTTCAACCAGTTCGAGACACCGCTGACGATCGTCATCAATCAGGCCGGTTTCTATGGCATCTCGCGCGGCGAGGCGCGGCGGCGCGCCGAGATCTATCTGAAGCAGCTCTCGCTCTGGGACAAACGTACGACCATCGCGCGGGCGCTTTCCGGCGGCATGAAGCGGCGACTGATGATCGCGCGTGCGTTGATGCATGAGCCGAGGCTGTTGATCCTGGACGAGCCGACCGCCGGTGTGGACATCGAAATCCGCCGCTCGATGTGGGATTTCCTGCGCGACATCAACGAGCGCGGTACCACCATCATCCTGACGACCCACTACCTGGAAGAGGCCGAGAGCCTGTGTCGCAACATCGCCATCATCGATAAAGGCAACATCGTCATGCGCGATCGCATGGCCAATCTGCTGCGGCAGCTGCAGACCGAGACCTTCGTGCTGAACTCGCGCCAGCCGATCGCGAGCATGCCGGCGCTGCCGGGCATGGTAGCGCGGCTGATCGACGACCATACGCTCGAGGTGGATCTGAGCAAGGAGCAGAATCTGAACGATCTGTTCTCGCTGCTGACGGCGACGGGCATCGACATCCTGAGCATGCGCAACAAGGTCAACCGGCTCGAAGAGATCTTCATGCGGCTGGTCGAGAACCGGACCGTGGAGCCTGGCGCGGCCGGCGCAGCCGGCGCAGCCGGCGCCAACGGTGCTGCTGCCGCCGGAGGCGCTCATGCTTGATAAGCGTTTGCCCGTGTCGACCCCGCAGGCGTCGCTGGCGGCGATCCGCTGGGTCGGCTTTCAAACCATCGTCATCCGTGAATTCGGTCGCATCACCCGTATCTGGGGTCAGACGCTGCTGCCGGCCGCTGTCACGACGACACTCTATTTCGTGATCTTCGGCAGTGTGATCGGCCGCCGGATCGGCGCCATGGGCGGCGTCGACTACCGCGCGTACATCGCACCCGGCCTGATCATGATGCAGCTGCTCACCAATTCGTACGCCAATGTGGTGTCGTCGTTCTTCGGCGCGAAGTTCGGCAAGCATGTCGAGGAATTGCTGGTTTCGCCGCTGCCGGACTGGATCATCGTCGCGGGTTACGTCTGCGGAGGCCTGGTGCGCGGCTGCCTCGTCGGTCTCGTGGTCACGATCGTGTCGCTGATCTTCGCCAGTCTCGCGGTCACTCACATCTGGGCGATCATCGCGGCAGCGTTGCTGACCTCGACCGTGTTCTCGCTCGCGGGCTTCATCAACGCGATCTTCGCGCGCAATTTCGACCAGGTGAACTGGATACCGGCGTTCATCCTGACGCCGCTGACGTATTTCGGCGGCATCTTCTACTCGGTCTCGACGCTGCCTCCCTGGGCGCAGAAAGCATCGTTGGTCAATCCTATCCTGTATGCCGTAAACGCCTTCCGCTACGGCTTTCTGGGCATCTCGGACGTGCCGGTTGAAACCGCGTTCCTGCTGATGGCGGCGCTGACGGTAGTGCTGTTCTACATCGCGGTAGCGCTGCTCAAGCGGGGCGTTGGTACCCGGGACTGAGAGGCCGTTGGAACCTTTCGCCTGGGGTTACGTCAAATGAGCCTGCACTGTCATCCGAGGTTCACGCCTTCGTAACAGGATTGTCCCTCGGCACTCATAGGGTAATCCTCATGAACCGAGCGCAACTCATCATGGCGCGCTTTGATGTGGCGGAGTACCGGTTGTGCCGGCGCCTCAACCGCGGTGCCGGGCTGCGGCTGCCGCGATTCGTGTTCCGCCTGGCGAGCCGGCTGGGCGACGGCGTCATCTGGTACATCATGGTGCCCCTGCTGCCACTGTTCTACGGCCGCGCGGCGGTCGCGCCGGCGGTCGGCATGGCAGTCACCGGTATCACCGGATTGCTGGTCTACAAATGGCTCAAGCGGATCATGGTGCGCGAGCGGCCGTTCATCCGTCATCCGGGCATCACGCTGGCGATGCCGCCGCTGGATCGCTATAGCTTCCCGTCCGGACACACACTGCATGCGGTCGCCTTCACCTGGCAGACCGTCGCGTTCTTCCCGGCGCTCGCCTGGGTGCTGATACCGATCGCCTCGCTGATTGCTGCGTCGCGCGTGGTCCTGGGTCTGCACTACCCGAGCGACGTGCTGGCTGGTGGCGCGATCGGCGCAGGACTGGCGGTCGGATCGCTGGTCGTACAGGGTCTGCTGTAGCCGGAGCCGAACCCGAAGACGACGAATGCGGGTGCTATTCATCTCCGATGTCTATTTTCCCCGCGTCAACGGTGTATCGACGTCGATCCGCACCTTCCGCGCCGACCTGAGCGCGGCGGGCGTCGAATCCGTGCTGGTCGCCCCGAGTTATGGTGACGAGGTTTACGACGACAGCGCGTCGATCGGCGAGAGCGGAATCGTTCGCGTGCCGTCGAGCAAGGTACCCGGCGATCCCGAAGATCGACGCATGCAGGCCGGGGCGCTGCGGCGCACGTTGCGGGCCCTGACGGGCGAACAGTTCGACCTGGTGCACATCCACACGCCGTTCATGGCGCACTATGCCGGCATCCGGTTTGCGCGACAGTGCGGCGTTCCCGTGCTGGCCACCTATCACACGTTCTTCGAGGAGTACCTGCACCACTACGTGCCGGTGCTGCCCCGGGGGCTCGGCCGGGTGCTGGCACGCGGCTTCACGCGCTCACAGTGCGCGCAACTTGCGGCGATCCTGGCGCCGTCGGAGCCAATGCGCGACCTGCTGCTCGGTTACGGGGTGCGCACCCGGATCGAGGTCATTCCGACCGGGCTGCCGGCGGACCGCTATGTAACCGGTGATGGGCAGCGCTTTCGTGTGGCGCACAACATTCCCACCGACCGGCCGCTGCTGCTGTACGTCGGCCGGGTCGCGCACGAAAAGAACATCGATTTCCTGCTGCAGGTTTTCGTCGAGTTGCGCCGCACCCATCCCGAGGTGCTGTTCGCGATCGCGGGGGAAGGCCCGGCGCTGCAGCATCTGCGTGAGCTCGTGACCGGGCTGGGTCTGAACAGCTCAGTGCATTTCATCGGCTATCTCGAGCGGCAGCGCGAGCTGGTCGACTGCTACGCAGCAGCCGACATATTCATCTTCGCGTCGCGGACCGAGACCCAGGGACTGGTTCTGCTCGAGGCGCTGGCACAGGGGCGGCCGGTGGTCTCGACGGCCTATCTGGGCACGGCATCGATCCTGAAGGCCGGCTGCGGCGCACGAGTGTCGCCGGAGAAAATCGATGGCTTTGCGCAGGCCATCGCCGACATTCTCGACGATCCGTCGCGCGCCGCGGCCTTGAGCGAACAGGCACGCGCCTATGCGCAGACCTGGGCATCGAGCCGCACGGCGCTGCGGCTCGTCGCGCTCTACGGCGAACTGGCGGCAGCCGGTACCCGGGCGGCGTCGCCGGGCCGCGACGCGGTACGCAGCGCGCCGGAGCGGGTCATGAGATAAGATCGCCTAAGTTCGGTTTTCGAGCATGTTCGCTATGTCGGCACGACGGGCGTTGGTGGTCGATGATTCGAGATCGGCCAGAGCTTTTCTAACGCGAGAATTAGAACGACACGAGCTGACGGTCGATGGGGTGGAATCGGCCGAGCAAGCCATTGACTATTTGAGCCGTCAACGTCCGGATGTGATCTTCATGGATCACCTGATGCCGGGAATGGACGGTTTTCAGGCCGTTCAGGCCATCAAGAACAATCCGCGTACGGCCACGATCCCGATCATGATGTACACCTCCCAGGAAGGGGAGCTGTACCTGAGCCAGGCGCGGGCGCTCGGTGCCGTGGGCGTGCTGCCCAAGCAGATCAAGCATGCCGATGTGTCGAAGGCGCTCGAGCAGTTGCATCTGATCGGTGGGCTGGCGGCCGCGGGCGCGCCAGCAGGCACATCGGGCGCTCGTGCGTCGGGCGCCGCCTCGTCGCGCGCCGCTGCCAACGATGGCTCGCACGGCACGGCAGCGGACATCCCCGTGCACGAGTTGCCGGAACCGGCGGAAGAGACTGACGGCGCGCGCTCGGAGCGTCGTGGTGAGCGCCGCCCGAACCTGCCTGCGCTGCCACCGAACCTGCGGGCGATTCTCGATGCGATGTTCGCGCATCACAACGGCGAAATGCGCCGTTTCGTCGTCGATCACATGGAGAATTCAGCCGACCGGATCATCGGCGACATGCGCCTGCTGCTTCAGGACCAGCCGCCGCAGGCGGGTTACGCGCCTGCGGCCGTACGCCCGGCGAACTGGGGCTCATGGCTTGCCATCGTTGCGCTGGTCATCGCCGGGCTGTTCGCGCTGGAGTGGGCCCGCGCCCATAGCGAGAACGAGCAGCTTGCCACGACACTGGCGGCGGCACAGCAGCAGCTGCAGGCGTCACAGGACAATCTGACGGCTTTGCAGACCGCCGATGCGCAGGTGGTCGCGAGCGAGACGTCACCGAACGGCGAGTCGGGGGGCGTGGCGGGCCGCGATCAGAACTCGGCGGTCGAGGGTGTTCCGTTCGGCGAGCTGCCGCTCGCAGGCGCGCGCACCGAACAGGTCTTGTCGCTCCTGGGTCGATTGAAGTCGCAGGGCTTCCAGGGGACGTTGCAGGTGCGCAGCTTCCCGGGGCGCTACTGCATGGTGACCAATCCCGCTGGACAACTGGTGCAGGCGCCCGATACGACGCCCTATAGCAAGTGCGACCAGATAGGTAACCCGCGCGAGGACAATGGCTCGACCAGCGATCGCGAATCGATCGCCTTCGCCAACATGGTGTCCGCGGCCAAACAGAGCGACAAGGGCATCGATGTGCAGATCAGCGCCGGCACAACCGACGAGGTGCTGACGCCCTATCCGGCGATCGGCGATTCGTTGCTGGCCGGCGAATGGAACCGCGCCGCGAATGCCAACAACCGTGTCGAGTTGCGCTGGCAGGCCAGTCGCTAGCGATAAACGGACAGCCTCGGGCCTGATCAGCTCAGCGCCAGCTCGTCGGTGCGGGCGACCGCGCGGCGCGGCGGCAGCGACGCTGCGATCAGCTTCAGCGCCCGCTCCGACACCGCGCGCCAGGTCGTCAGTTTCCCACCGTAGATCGACAGCACCCGTGGCTTCGCTGGACGATCGGGGGTCAGCAACGTCTCGCGTGAGCGGTGAAAGGCGTGGCCGCTGCCGATGGGCAGTACCCGAAGGCCGGCGAAGCTGCCGGATAGCTCCGCGGCGTCCTGAGCGCGGAACTGCGGGAAATAATGCCTTAGCACGCCCAGCAGATAGTGCAGCTCCGCCGGCGTCGGCGCGACCGTCGACGGGTCGCCGCGGAAGCGGCTCTCCGTCGTGCCGACCATCAGTTGCCCCTGCCATGGCATCACGAATACCGCGCGGCCGTCGCGCGGACTCTCGACGTAGTAGTAGTGCGCAGGTGCCGCGGCCTTCAGGATGATATGCGTACCCTGCACGCACTCGAGGTGTGGAACCGGGATCGCGGGGGAGACCAGGCGTGCCAGCCGATCTGCCCACGGACCGGCGGCGTTCACCAGGACGGTGGCACGGCAATGCTGTTCATGCCCGTCCGCCCTGAATCGCACCGTCACTCCCGCATCGTCCAGACTGACGCCGATGCACTCGGCCGGACAGAGCAGTTGCGCGCCGAGTGCGGCGCCGGAGCGCAGCACTGCGCCGGTCAGGGCGCGATCATCGGTCTGTGCATCGTGATAGTAGTAGACGTGCTCGAGCTCGCGCGTATCGAGTCCGTCGAGCGTGTGCCAGAGACGGGGCGGCACGCGTCCGAAGCCGGCGCCGGCGGACAGGCCGCAGAGCAGGGCGTACAGCGAGAGGCCGACATTCAGCTGCCATGGGCGTCGGCGCGTCGCACGATAAACCGGGATGTAGAAGCGTTGCAGCTTCACCAGCGACGGCGCCAGCCGCAGCATCGTGGTCCGCTCGTGCAGGCTCTCGCGCACCAGTCGCAGCTGGCCCGTTTCCAGATACCGCAGGCCGCCGTGGATCAGTTTGCTGGAGCGACTGGAGGATCCGGCCGCGGGCTCGGTCTGTTCCAGTATCAGCACCGAGTGGCCCGCGGCGGCGGCGGCCTGGGCCATGCCGACACCGTGGATGCCGGCGCCGATGACCACGACGTCGACGTCGGTGCCCGGCTGGTTCATCCCGCTTAAGCGCGCTGCGCGCGGATGGCTTCGCTCATCTCGCGCACGGCCATGGTCTCGATATAGTCCGCGCCGCGCTCGGCGAGCTGCAGCGCTCGTTCGAGCGTGTCGACCTCGTACATCGCCCAGTGCCAGGGCCCGCGCCAGAGCGCGCCGGTGGCCGGCAACGCCAGTTGGTCGCAGAAGAGGTACTCGGGCGCGAGTGCTTCGTACTTCATCCGGCTGCGCTCGTCGTATTTCGACAGCACCCAGCCGATCGGGATGTTGCCCAGCTGGCGCGCGCGATGCACCGCCGGCAGATCGAACGAAATCACCACGCACTGCGAACTCGCGGGCTTCAGCGTCTGCACGACCCGCGATACCACTTCGTCGGTGCCGAACTTCGCAAGACTCGCGCGCTTGAGTTCGACGAACACCGTGACCTCGGGCCGGCCACGGATCAGCTCCAGGACGTCGCTCAGCAACGGGATGCGCGTGCCGCGGAAGCGATCGCCGAAGCGATCCGTCTCGGCGGCCTCGATACGGGTCAGCTCTTCGGCGGTCAGATCGAACGCGACGCCCGGATGACCGGTCGTGCGGGCGAGGACGTGATCATGGATGACGACCGGCACGCCGTCGGACGACAGATGCACGTCGAGTTCCAGGAAGCGCACGCCCAGATTGAGCGCCGACGTGAAGGCCGGCAGCGTGTTCTCGGGGCACTCGCGGGCGTCGCCGCGGTGGGCCACCAGGTGAATCAGGCGTTCGCGTGTCAACTTCAGTTCCGAGCGCTACGGCGCCGCTCGAGTATGCCCACTTCAGCCCTCGAAGTCGCTTTTTGGCGGCCGCCGCTCCTCGAACTCCACGATCGGTTCGCTACCGGTCACCGCGACTTCGCCTTCGACGGTCGCGCCGCGTGCCATCGCGATCGAGCGTGCCGATACGCGGCCCTTGATCACCGCGCTGCGGGATATCTCGATCTTGCCGCCGACGACGATGCTGCCGGTGATCATGCCGGAAATGACGGCGCGCTCGGCCCAGACGTTACCTTCCCAGTGCGCGACCACGCTGATGATCAGCTCGCCTTCGATGCGGCCGTCGCCGATCACGTGCCCCCCCAGCATCAGCGGTCCTGGCGTCTCGACATCACCGGTGATGCGAGAGCCGCCGGTCAGAACTGACGGGATACCTTTGACGCGATCAAAGAAGCGTCGACGTGGTGATTCAGTCATAGCTACAATTATTCGCCTCGCTGCTTATGGGAAATGTGATGCGACACACAGGAATCTGCTCGATCGGAATCGCCGCCGCGATGTTACTGCTCTGCGGATGCAATCACGAGTCTGCGGACTGGAAGGCAGCGACCTCTGCCAACACCATGGATGCTTATCAGCAGTTCCTGAAGCAGCATCCCAGCAGCTCTTACGCATCTGCTGCCGATGCCAGAATCAAGGAGATGATGACCGACCAGGACTGGCAGACCGCCGCGTCGACCGATACGCGCGACGCGTACGAGGCGTTTATCGCCAATCACGGCGACAGCAAGTGGGTGCAGGAAGCCAAGATCCGCATCGAGAACTTCGCGCCCGGCGGGGCGGCGGCCGGTGGATCGTCGGCCGCGGTTGCTGCTGGCGATAAGCCAGCGGGTGGCGCCACCGATCCGTCGGCGCAGTCGCCGGTCGAACCGCCGGTCGAGCCCACGCGCGCGCCGGCAGCGGTCGTGGCGAAACCGGTGGTCAAGTCCGCGGCAACGACCTCGGCGACACGATCTGCGTCGCTCGCAACGAGCCATGCACCGACGACTCACGTCGCCAGTGGCGGCCACGGACACGTCGTGCAGCTGGGCGCATTCAGCTCGCGCGAGCGCGCACAGTCGGAGTGGAAGACGCTGGCTGCGAAATTCCCAACGCAGCTGAAGTCGTTGAAGCCCGATTATCAGCCGGTGAAGTCCAAGACAGGCATGGTCTATCGGCTGCGCGTGCCGGTTGCGTCGGCCGAAGCAGCCAGTGGTCTGTGCGGCACACTCAAGAAGCACGCCCAGACCTGCGTGGTGGTCGCTTCGACATAATCTGCGTTGCCAGTCGCTGCTGCGCCGCAGCGTAGCGGGACTGTGACGCCTGCACCGTGCCGCAGTGCGGCGAGCGGTGACGCGATTTGTCACTTAGGGCCTCGGCGGGCACCGTGGCGGCATCAGAGATATTTATAACCGGCTGATTTCTATAAGCTATTAGCGCTGGCATAGCGCTTGCTTTTCTATCCCTCGTCGGGCTTCCCCGAGCCTGAGCGAGCAACTGTTTCCCCCGGAAGTTCGCCTTGTAGAGCCGCCTGTTTCCCCGAACAGGCGGCTCTTTTTCTTTTTAAAGCGCCCTTTCACCGCAACCTGGAGCCCCTATGCTTATGGGGTAGAGAAGGAGGCGCGATGCAAGGACTCGACGATGTGCGGCAGGAGACGCTCGGAAACGGGCTGCGGCTGCTGCTATGGCCCACGCATAACGTACCGACCGTCGCGCTTCACAACTGGGTGCGCGTCGGCAGCCGCAATGAAGGTCCCGGAACCAGCGGCCTGGCGCATTTCTTCGAGCACATGATGTTCAACGGCACCGCGCGGCATCCGCAGGGTCAGTTCGATCGCGTGATGGAGGCTCACGGCGCCAGCAACAACGCATACACCGCCCAGGACGTGACGGTGTATCAGGACTGGTTTCCACCCGCGGCGCTCGAACAGGTGTTCGAACTCGAGAGCGACCGGCTCGCGAATCTGCAGTTCGATCCCGAGATCATCGAGAACGAACGCAAGGTCGTCTACTCGGAGCGCCGCCTTCGCATCGATGACAGCAACGCGGCGCTGCTCGAGGAACAGGTGCAGGCAACGGCATTCCTCGCCCACCCCTACCGCATTCCGGTGATCGGCTGGCCCTCGGACATCCAGTCGTGGCGGCTGTCCGATCTGAATCACTTCTTCGACACCTACTACGCTCCGGACAACTGCACGATGGTGCTCGCGGGCGCATTCGATCCCGACGAGGCGCTGGCGCTCGCTCACCGCTACCTGGCTCGGGTGCCGAAGCGGGCGGCGTCGCAGGCGATGGTCACGCGCGAGCCGGAGCAGCGGGGCGAGCGGCGGCTGGTGCTCGAACGGGCCGGCCAGAACCCTCTGCTGCAATACGCCTATCACGCGATCGCCGCGAACGATCCGCAGCAGCCGGCCCTGAATCTGCTGCAGACGATCCTGGTGGGCGGCGATGCCTCGCGTCTGCATCGGAAACTGGTAGAGGAAGAGGAACTGGCCGTGGCGGTCGGCGGCGGCTGGGCCGAGGGCTTCGACCCGAACCTGTTCTGGCTGTACGCGACGCTACCCGCCGATGGTTCGGTCACGCGTCTGCAGAGTGTGCTCGATGCGGAGCTGTCACGCCTGATCGAGCACGGTGTCACCGAGCGCGAACTGAAGCGTGCGAAGAACACGGCGGCGGTCGAGTTCTGGCGCGGAGCGTCGACGGTCGACGGCAAGGCCCGGTTGCTCGGCGAATACGCCGTCATGCACGGTGACTACCGCCGGCTGTTCGCGGCACCTGCCACGTATCAGAGTGTGACGCGCGAAGAGGTGCAGGCGATCGCCCGCCAGGTATTCGGCGTCGAACGGCGAACGGTGGGCGTGCTGCAGCCGCGCAGCGAACCCGCAGCGCTCCCTCGCGTTCGTGCAGGCGGGCGGCTCTCGTGAAGGTACCCGAGCACCAGCGACACACTTTGAGCAACGGGATCCAGCTGATCCTGATGCCGCTGCACGATGTGCCACTGGTGACGTTCGAAGCCGTGGTTCGCGGTGGCTCGCGCCTCAATGCACCCGAGTTCGCCGGTGTCGCCTCGCTCACGTCGGAACTGCTGGTGCGTGGTGCCGGCGAACGCGATGCGTTCGATTTTGCCGAGGCGGTCGAAGATGTCGGTGGCAGCTTCGATGCCGACGCGCACAGCGAGGCGGTCATGCTGCACGGTCAGTTTCTGGCCAGCGACAGCGAACTGATGCTGCAGCTGCTGTCGGAGGCCCTGCAGTGCCCGCATCTGGCCGAGGAGGAGTTCGATACGCTGCGCGCGCGCCGCATCGAGTTCATCCGGGCCGCGAAGGATTCCGAGCCGCAGAGTCTGATCGGTGCCTACGGACGTTCGATGCTGTTCGCGCACCACGCCTATGGCGCGCCGATCGGCGGGAGCGAACGCACCCTGGCGCTGATCGACCGGCAGCATCTGCTGGATTTCTACCAACACCAGTTCGGGGCCGACCGCCTGACCCTGGTGTTCACCGGCGATTTCGATCCAGCAGTCCTGACCCGCGCGGTCGAGCGGCTGTTCGCCGACTGGCGGCCAGCGGCATCGCCACTGCAGCCTTTGACCGCCTCGCGTCGCATCCAGGGCCGGCGGGTCCTGCTCATCGATTCGCCCGGCGCGACGCAGACCTACTTCTGGATCGGTAACGTCGGCGTGGCCCGCTCGTACGACGCCCGCGCCGCGCTCGACGTCACCAATACCGCGTTCGGCGGCAGCTTCGGCTCGATGCTGGTCCAGGCCCTGCGAGTCAAAAGCGGGCTGACCTATTCAGCCAGCAGCGGCTTTCGTCGCGGCAGCGTGCCGGGGGAGTTCGCGATCAGTTCATTCACCCCGACCGCGAGTACCGCCGACGCGCTGCAGATTTCGCTGGAGACGCTGGGCGTGCTCAAGCGCGACGGCATCAGCGCGGAAGGGTTGGCGTCCGCGCGTCGCTACCTGCTGGGGCAATATCCACTGGCATTCGAAACCGCCGCCGATTGGGCGGTGGCCTTGAGCGACCTCGATCTGTATGGGCTGCCGCGCAGCTACGTCGAGGAATACGGCACGGACCTCGGAATGGTGGACGCGCGGCAGTCGCGCGAGGTCGTCGACCAGGCGTTCCCCGATCCGGAGGACGTCGACATCGTGCTGATCGGCGATGCGCGCCGGATCCGTCGCCAGGCGCGCGATCTAGGACCGGTGACGGAGAAGTCGCTGGAAGCGCCGGACTTCGAGGCACCGGTGTTCGAAACACCCGTGCGAGCCGGGGCCTGACACCGCTCACTGTCCGAAGTCGTTCCGCTTCGAAACCAGCCAGTGCCGCTCGTCCGCGGTGTTCTCCCTGCCCAGGATGTGGTTGCGATGGGGGAAGCGTTCGAAGCGCGCAATCAGCTCCCGGTGCTCGCGTGCCGACTCGAGGCTCGCTTCGAAGAAGTCCTCCAGCTCGGCAGGTGCTTCGGCGCGAAGCCGGATGAAAGCCGCGACGGACTCGTCCTGAATGTCCCGGTTCTCGGCGTGCATCAGCGGCATATAAAAGAAGATGCGCTCGACCGGATCGAGCGTGGCGTCACCGCCGAGCTGCATGCCGTCGAGCGCGAGCTCGAGGGCGCGACGATCCTGCGCAAAGGCCTCGGGCCTGCCGCGGTGGATGTTACGGGGGAACTGATCGAGCAACAGGATGAGCGCCAGACGCCGGCGCGGCCCTGACTCCCAGGCCTTGAGGGCGCCATTCGCGGCCTGACGAGCGAGATCGCCGAAGCGCTCGCGCACCAGTTCATCGGTCTGCGGTTTGACTTCGGGAGCCCTCGACCCGCCGAACCAGAGCCGGGCATGTGTCTGCACTTGGTGCGCGCGATACGGACGCACGCCGAACCAGAACTGCAGGACTTCGAAGGCGCCGGGCCGCGAATCGCTCACGACACCGCAGCCCGGACGGCTAGTGCGCCGGCGAGATTACTCGCACAGACCTTCGAGATAGCCCTGAGCGACGCTCGACAGGCGCTTGCGTGCCAGCGCCCGGGCTTCAGGGTGGTCGACGATCTGTTCAAGCGGTCCATTCACCAGCATCCGGCGGACGGCAGGGTCCTTGGCAGACACCCGGGCCATCTTATTGAGGACGGTGAAGGCGCGATAGATCTTCTCGCGCGAGGTGCGCTTGTTTTCGATCGATCGGGTTAGATATTGGCCGAAGCGGCTGTAGAGAAAGTAGTCGTCGCTTCCGACGTGGAAACGGGCTTCAGCGAAGAAATCAGGGAAATTTTCTTCGAGATAGCGATTAACGGATTGAAGACGGGGCCCAGGTTCGCTTGATGCGGACGCTTTGCGGTTCTTCATCATTGTCTTTGCTGTCACCTCCACGATCCAAAACCACATTTCGCAACGCGGCGCATGTTGCGACCAATCGAATCCGGACGCAATAGTGTGTGATGTAAATTGAGGTATAGAGCGTATAAAGATTTCCGTTATGTCGCGCCTGCTCGACTACCACCAACTCAAGAACCTCGACCTGGGCTCCACCACGCAGACGTACACCGAGCGCGACACGATGCTCTACGCGCTCAGTGTCGGCGTCGGCGCCGATCCGCTCGACGAGCGACAGCTTGGCTTCGTGTACGAGCGTGGGTTGCGAGCGTTGCCATCGATGGTCACGGTACTCGGTGCGCCAGCAGGCGCATGGAGCATGCAGAACGTCGGCATCGACTGGACGCGCGTGCTGCATGGCGAGGAGCGCATCGAACTGCTGCAGCCGTTGCCGGTGTCCGGCACTGTCCGCGCCACCAACCGGATAGTCGCCTTGAGCGATAAGGGTCCTGCCCGCGGCGCGGTGCTGACGCGTGAGCGAGCCCTGTATGACGATGCCGCGAGCGGCGCGCTGCTGGCGCGCATCACTCAGGTGCTGATGCTGCGCGGTAACGGCGGCTTCAGTGCATCGTCGTCCCTGAGCGATCCGAGCCCGCCGCTGTTGCCGGCCGTGCCGGCATCGGCACCGGACAGCGAAGTCGAACTGGCGTCGCTGCCGCAGGCCGCGCTCCTCTATCGGCTGAACGGTGACGTCAATCCGCTGCACGTCGATCCGGCGGTTGCCCGCGCGGCAGGGTTCGAGCGGCCGATTCTGCACGGCCTGTGCAGCTTCGGCATGGCAGTGCACGCGGCTTTGCGCGGATGCTGTGACTACGACGCGGCGCGCATCCGCTCGGTCGCGGCACGCTTCACGTCGCCGGTCTATCCGGGCGAGCGCGTGACGTTCCAGTTCTGGCGCGGCGACAATGATCGCCTGCATTTCCGGGCACGGGTTCCGGCTCGCGATGTCACCGTACTCGATCGCGGGCTGATCGGGCTGCAATGAGCTTGAGGTTTCAGAAGATTCCCATCGCGATGCCTTCAGCCAGGGTCGCGCCGATTTCGCGGCACGCGGCAAGATCGGCTGCGCCAATCCGCTTGGGCGCTGCGATGGCCTCGGGCGTTTGCGCGTGCGTGCAGACGATGAGCACGGGTGCGATGGCTTTCAGCCGCCAACCGATGGCGATCCGCTCGATCTGAGCGGCGGCCGAGTGCCCGTCGCTGCCGGCGCAGATCAGCGCTGCGTAGGGCCGGCCATTGAGCCGTTCGAGCGCCGGGTAATAACAGCGGTCGAAGAAGTCCTTCATCTGGCCTGACATCGCCGCGAGATTCTCCGGCGTGGCAAACAGGTATCCATCCGCCTTCAGCACGTCCTGCGGCGTCGTGGCGGCGGCCCGCAACAGTCGCGCTTCGACGCCGGCAGTTGCCGCAGCGCCGGTCGATGCAGCGCATGCCATCTGCTCGGTGCCGCCGGTCATCGAGTGATAGACGATCAGCAACGTTTTCACAGCCCCTACCGTAGCATCCGCCGACTGTCTTGCGCGCCTTGGGCTGACAGGTTTGGAAATCATCGGGGGTTAGCCTCAGTGCTGGTATTCAAACACTTAAGCCAAAGGACACTACTGATGAAATCCAAGAAATTAATAACGGTCGCTGTCGCAGCAGCAGGGGTGTTGGCTGCAGCACCGTGGGCTCTCGCCCAAACCACCGGCAGCGGGATGAGTTCCTCGGGCTCCACGTCCGGCTACGGATCCTCGTCATCCTCTTCGTCCAGCTCCGGTTCTTCGTCCGGGGCACATCATCACCACTCCTCTTCATCCGGCGGCAGCTCGGGCGGTTCGTCGAGCGGTAGCTACGGCTCATCCAGCGGCGCCACCGGCGGAAGCAGCGGCGGCATGAGTGGCAGCAGTGGCGGTATGGGCCACGGTGGGGGCTCGACCGGAACCCGTGGCGCGGGTGGCATGGGCAGTGGCACGGGCGGGACCGGCGGGGCGGGTGGTACCGGTGGCGGTGCAGGTGGCGCCGGCGGCGCCGGGAAGTAAGCCGCAGCCACGGTAGCGGCGGCGAGAATCGCCGCTGCACGTTCGATCATAACTCACTGGCTGGAAAAGGATTTCCGGCCAGCGTCTCGCTTGTGTTGCGGCTCCCCTGCCATACTTATTAAATAGAACCCATAACGGGTGAAGGGCTTAGCAGCATGAGCGACGACAGCGAGCAGATGCAGTACGACTTTGTGATCGTGGGTGCCGGTCCCGCCGGGCTTGCCTGCGCACTCAAATTGAAGCAGCTCAAGCCGGACGCCAGCATCTGCGTACTGGAAAAAGGTTCGACGGTCGGCGCGCATTCCCTGTCAGGCGCGGTGCTCGAGCCCGGTGCGCTGGAAGCGCTGATCCCCGATTGGCGCGAGACCTACACGGGCATGAAAGTGCCGGCGACGAAGGACGAGGCCTGTCTGCTGACCGCCAAGGGCAGCTGGAAATCTCCAATCGTGCCGCCGCAGCTGCATAACCACGGCAACTTCATCATCTCGCTCGGACAGCTCACGCCCTGGCTGGCGCAGAAAGTGGAAGAGGCCGGTGTCGACGTCTTCCCAGGTTTCGCAGCGTCGGCCCCGATCTTCGCCGAGGATGGCGCGGTAAAAGGCGTCAAGATCGGCGACATGGGAATCCTGAAGGATGGCAGTCAGGGTCCGAACTTCACGCCCGGGGTCGAGATCCTGGCCGGTACGACGATTCTCGCGGAAGGTTGCCGCGGCTCGGTCAGCAAGGTGCTGATCGACAAATTCAATCTCGGCGAGGGCAAGTGTCCGCCCACCTACGGACTTGGCTTCAAAGAGCTGTGGCAGTTGCCGCCCGGACGCGTGCAGCCAGGGTTCATCCGTCACACATTTGGCTGGCCGCTGGACAGTCAGACCTATGGCGGCAGCTTCATGTATCACCTCGACAACGATCGCGTGTACATCGGCTTCGTGGTCGGCCTCGATTACCACGATCCGAATTTGTTCCTGTTCGAGGCCTTTCAGCAGTTCAAGGCGCATCCATCGGTGAAACCGCTGCTCGAGGGTGGCGAGATCCTGGCGGCAGGTGCGCGCACGATCGCGACCGGCGGCTGGCAGGCGCTGCCGAAGCTCGAAATGCCGGGTGCGATGCTGATCGGCGATGCCGCCGGTACGCTCAACATGCCCAAGATCAAGGGCATTCACCAGGCGCTGCGCTCCGGCATGTGCGCCGCAGAACATCTGGCCGAGGTCGGCAGCCCGCAGGGTTTCGATGCGCGGTTCCGCCAGTCTGAGGGCGGGCGCGAACTGCAGCGTGTCCGCAATTTCAAGCCAGGCTTCAAGAAGGGACTGCTGGGCGGCTTCTTCAACTTCGCACTGGAGGCCTTCGCTGGCGGCCACCTGCCATGGACGCTCAAGTGGGACAAGAGCGATGCAGCGGGTCTCGAGAAGTTGAGTGAATACACCTCTCCCGATCGACACTGGGTGCCGCAGCGAACGCTGCCGCCGCGCGATCGTGTGTCGTCGGTATTCTTTGCCGGCAACACGCATGACGAGGCCCAGCCGGCGCATCTGCACGTCGCGGACCCCAGCATCTGCGCCACGCGTTGTGCGACTGAATACGGCAACCCCTGTCAGCGCTTCTGTCCGGCGGCGGTTTACGAAATGGTCGATGACGACAAGGGTGGCAAGCAGCTGCGCATCAACGCTGCCAACTGCGTGCACTGCAAGGCCTGCGACATCAAGGATCCGTACGGCATCATCACCTGGACGACGCCCGAAGGCGGCAGCGGACCGAACTACCAGAACCTTTAGACGAGCCGTTGGAAGCGCTGAGCGTCGCCAAACGCAGACGCCGCGAATTTACCTGCCTTGCAGGAATTACGCGGCAGGTTTTTCTCGAAGATCAGTAGGCGTTGCGACCGCGTAGCACCAGCAGCAAGGTGCGGAACAGAATTTTGAAGTCGAGCATCAAAGTCCAGTGACGCAGATAGTCCAGGTCGTACTGGACTCGCAGACGCATCTGTTCGACGGTGATCGTCTCGCCTCGCAGGCCGTGGACCTGCGCCCAGCCGGTCATGCCGGGGCGCACCTTGTGACGGATCATGTAGCCGCTGATGAGCTTGCGATACAGCTCGTTGTGCGCGACCGCGTGCGGACGCGGCCCGACGAAACTCATCTTGCCCTCGAGCACATTCAAGAGCTGCGGCAGCTCGTCGAGCGAGGTACGGCGCAGAAAGCGTCCTACAGCAGTGGTGCGATCGTCGTCACGCGTCGCCTGTCTGACGACGCTGCCGTCTTCGCACACCCGCATGCTGCGGAACTTGTAGATCAGAATCTCTTCGCCATTCAGTCCGTAACGCCGCTGTTTGAACAGCACGGGACCGGCGGATGACAGTTTCACAGCGGTCGCGGCCGCCAGCATCACCGGCCAGGTGATGCCGAGCGCCAGCAGCGACAGCAGGATATCGGTCACCCGCTTGCGCACTGCATTCATGCCGTAAAACGGCGTGTCGCATATCGATAGCATCGGAATGCCGTTGATTTCGACGCACTGCGCCTGCACCAGATCGTAGGCGAAAATGTCGGGCACGAAGTAGATCGATGCCGTGGTGTCGCGAAACTCGCGCAGCATGTCCGAGATGCGCGGCGCCTTGCTCATCGGCAGCGTGATATAGATCGCCGTCACGCCGTTAGCCTGAACGAAATCAGTCACTTCCTGGCACAAACCGGCGAACTCGCTGCGTGCGTCGGGCGGCAGCCGATCGAGCCCGCGGAAATCGAAGAATCCGAGGAACGTTCCCATTCCGAGGTTCTGCGACGCGCGGCGCTTCAACTCCATGCCAACTTCGTTGGCGCCGATGATCACGTAGCGCTGACGGGCCGCGCTGCTGCGGGAAGCCAGCCGCAGGCTCACGGCATCGCCTGCGAGCAGCATGATCGGTGTCAGCACGAACCAGCTGACAAGCAGGCTGTGCGGGAAATCGTCGTCCAGCTTGAGCGTGAGCCCCAGAAAAAGCAGGAGCGCTACGACCGCGCCCCACTCGATGACCAGCCGCGGCAGCCGGCGACTCGCTGGGCGCAGGGCAGATGCGATCGAGGGCAGCTGCGCGGGACTGAAGATCTGGTGAGAGACGAGTACGGCGACGACGCCCAGCGCTATATCACCGAGGGTTGCCGGCTCGGCGCAGAAGGCGACGCAGAGCGCGAGTGCAAAGGCGACGACAGCGGGCTTCGACCAGTGCTTGATCAGGGCATGCAGCGGCGAATCGAGGGTGCCCAACGTCACCCGCTTTTGACCGACAGACGCACTCGACATGGCCGATACGTCTTCGACAGTCCTGTCGACACTCAGATCGTCGACCGAATTGGCTAGCGGCGTTTCGAGTACGACTCGTGCCTGACTTACCAAGCTGCCTCCCCGGCTTTATACGCTTGATGATACTGGAGCAAATAATGTGCCGTGTTTAGCATGTAACAGTATGGGCCCGGAAAAGTTGACACCACCCGCATGAATCTCTCGTGACCACCTCGTCACGCGGTGGCGTCGGCATCGGATGTTGGATCAGCTTCTCAAAGATAAGTTGCAGTACATTGATTGTACTCAGACGAGACCGGTTTGGAGCGTCTCCAAACGGCGACGATGCCGCGAAAGAAATCCGAAAGCGGCAACGGCCTACAGGAACGACGCATTACGTGCCTGCACCGGCCGCAGGATTCTTTTCGGCGGATTGCCGGCGGGCCAGATCGACCATGTGTCGAGGGGGCCCGCCGGTGTCGAGCGGCAAGTGGCGGAAACTCAAATCCGAGCGAGTCCCAAGACTTCAACAGTTCGCTGGGAGATTCAGGCCGCTTCACGTGCGTCGTTGACCTCACGCGGGTTTGACTATGTATGAGTGCCTTAACTTATGCCGAGAGTTGTGTCTCAGTGCGGCGAGTGCCGGATGAAAATTTCGTGACAACACGGCGCCCACGAACTCTGTGGTGCAATTTGCGATCGATTCCGCTCCGACTGACTCGTGCCGGTGCAGCGATCGTCCAGCAAGATGAAAGCGGTGGCGGATCCAGCCGCGCTAACGGTATCTTCGCGCGCGAGGCAATGGGGTCCTCAGTCCCGACAAGGTTCCGTGGTCCGGCATGAATATCGTCAGTCAGGCGCCCCTGTCGAATGCGAGCGACGGGCCCATCACCACGGAAGGCCCCGCCAGTGTGGGCATCGTCCACGACTGGCTCACCGGATATGCCGGAGGTGAAAAAGTCCTCGAGCAGATCCTGCTCATGCATCCACACGCGGCCTTGTACACGACGATCGATACCCTCCCGGATTCGGGCCGCGCTTGGCTGCATGGTTTCAAGCCGGTCACCACGTTTGCGCAACGCTTTCCATTCATGCGCAAGCACTATCGGAGCCTGTTGCCGATCCTGATGCTTGCGGTCGAGCAGCTCGACGTCAGTGAACATCCGTTGATCCTGTCGACCAGCGTCAGCGTGGCACGCGGCATTCTGACCAGCCCAGACCAGCTGCACATTGGCTACGTACACGCGCCGATGCGCTATGCCTGGGATCAACAGCATCAATACCTGCGTGAATCGGGGCTCGATTCGGGTCTCAAGGGCATGATCGCGCGCTGGCTGCTGCACAAGGCACGGATATGGGATTTGCGCGGCGCGAACGGCGTGGACTATTTCATTGCCAATTCGAATTTCATCGCCCGCCGGATCTGGAAGGTGTATCGCCGACCGGCGGCAGTGATCTATCCGCCGGTCGATACGGAGCAGTTCGCCTTCTGCGAAAAGAAAGAAAATTTCTATCTGATCGTCTCACGAATGGTCCCGTACAAAAAAATTCCACTGATAGTGGAAGCCTTTGCGCGGATGCCAGACAAGAAGCTGATCGTCGTCGGTCACGGCCCGCAGATGAACGCAGTGAAAAAGGTAGCGACGAAAAACGTCGAGATCCTGGGGTTTCAGCCTGCCGAGGTGGTCAGCGACTTAATGCAGCGAACCCGAGCGTTTGTATTCGCGGCCGAAGAGGACTTCGGCATCGCGCCGGTCGAGGCGCAGGCATGTGGCACGCCGGTCATCGCCTTTGGGCGTGGCGGCGTATTAGAGAGCATCAGAGGACTGACCCACGCTCGCCCGACGGGTACTTTCTTTTCAGAGCAGACGCCTGCAGCGATCGCTCAGGCGGTCGATGACTTCGAGCGAAATATGGATCGGCTCGAACCGCAGGCCTGCCGGGATAACGCTCTGAGATTCTCGATCCCCACGTTCAATACAAATTATCGAGAGTTCGTCCGTAAACGGTGGGATGCGTTCGCGGCCGGGGAGCGGCTACCCGAGTAGTTCGCCAGGTATCAGTTGCAGCATCCTTTCGGTTCGCTGCTCATACGTCTGCTGTTGCGCCAGTTCCAGACGTCTTTCCAGGTCTGGGCCCTCTCCTCGCAAGGCCGCCTCGACACCTCGAGCAAAGTCGCCGTGGTCCGATGCCAGGTAGGCAAAATCCCTGAACGGATGCAACGCGTGCAGATCTGTAGCAACCACCGGTTTTCCCGCGGCCAGGTACTCGAAAAACTTCATCGGGAACATGCTGCGGGTGTAGTCATTCAGGTTGCTCGGCAAAATGGCAACGTCGAATGCCTTTAGATAGGACGGAAGGTCGGCATAGGGGCGCGGCCCGAGCAGATGTATGTTCGGTAGTCCGGTCAAGGTCGATACGTCGGTATGAGGGTCTCCTTCGCCGACCTGGCCGATCATGACGATCGACCAGTCCGGGTGCGCGAGCCCCAAGGACCGAATCAATTCGAAATCGACCTTGTAAGAGCTGATCGCGCCGATGAAACCAATCATCGGCTTCGGCATCTGCTCGAGAGCAGCTTGCAGCGGAGTCTCATCGGACAGAGCTTTGGAGAAATGGCGATAGTCGGCGACGTTGGGGAAGTAATGGGTATCGGGATTGATTCGCCGGCAGTTCTCCAGAAGCTGCAGCGATGTCACGAAACAGACATTGCAGCTCGCAACCAGCTGTTCCTCAGCCGCCTGAATGTCCTTTGCGGGCATGTCCGGCTGTGCCTTGATGTCGTCGACACAGTGATAGACCGTTTTGCCGAAATCCGTCAGACGCAGGAATTCCATCGTCATCGGGTTATAGGTCCAGAGAATCTGCCGATTGAACTTCAATACTCGCAGCCAGAAGTACAGCGACTGCGAAACGATCAGACGATTGACCCTTCGGAGAAAGCGGCTGCCCTGAAGGGGAATGGCCAAAGGCGACCAGACCCATAGATTGGGGCGCACTTGCCTGGGCTTTCGGAACGCCATGCGCAACCGTCGAAAGATGCGCTGAAGGTCGCGTCCGGATGCAGAGGGCCGTCGCAACCCAAGGGAATTTACGTAGAAAACGCGGTACCCGCGCCGGGCCAGCTCCACCGCAACATGCTGCTTATTGGTCCATGTTGGGTTGTCCCAGTCTGCCGTCGACAGAATGACGATATCCCGATGCATTGAAGATCCGATGAGTGGGTAGAGCGACTGCGGACTCTACGTGAACGGGACATCGAATCGACAGCGCGGAGCAGCCGACGAACGCGAAATGAACCTCGGCATCGTCCGTCACAGTCTTGTAGAGTTCCTGGTGCAAAATCCAACGACGGCGCGTTGGTCCGGTGCAACGCTTTTTTACACAATGGGATTCGTTGTAGGCGCAGGCTTACATAATTAACCATTATGTTTAATCACGCGGAATTAAGTCTGGAAGCGACAGCGCCATGTGGGTATTATGCAGAAACTAGGGAATTTGATCCCTCGATTTTCCGCACACTTACGCATACATTTTGCGGCGCGACATTCAATGGAATGAAAGTTGCATGAAGGTACAGGCTATGTTGAATGCGTATGGAGTAAAGGGACCACGGAAGCGGACCCATACCCCATTAGTTGTTTTTTTGATGCATGCGCCGTGACAGCGGCGAATAGGAGAGGGAGCCGATGAACATTTCTAAGGTTGTTGCGTTATCGATTCTGGGTCTTGGCGTGGCCAATGTCGCCAGCGCAAAGGTTTACAACGTCTCCGACGACGCTTCGGTAAGCGGATCCAGCAAGTCTGGAGTCTTCAGTGACGTTTTCAATTTCGGCGTTGGCAAGAAAGGCGCTGACCTGAGCTTCTCATGGCTTTTCAGCACACCCTCATTTCTGGGTGTTGAGCTTTATTCCGTCAGCAAGGCTGGCAAGTTGACGGGCATTGATGGGCTCTTTACCGGCAACTCGGGGTCATTCACCGACGCTTTGTCGAAGGGCTCCTACCAGCTGGATTTTGGTGGATTTTCTACTACACGAAGCGCATTCACGGTTGGCATCGCGCCAGTCCCTGAAGCGGGAACCTGGATGATGCTATTGATTGGTGGCGGCATGGTCGGCGTCCAGTTGCGCCGCAAGCACAAGGCTCTGCCCCGACAGACTTTGGCGTTGAGCTGAAAGTCCGTTAGATCAGTGCCCCGCGCGTGAGCGCGGGGCCTTTTCGAGCTTCTGTGTCGCATCCGAAACTCGCTGGTCGGGTATTCGGGAAGCGGGGTCTTTTCGCAGACCTCTGAATCGCGCACATCTTTTCCTGGGCCTACGGCGAGGCGAAAGCTCTTCATGATGCTCGATGAATGGCTTCAGGGGACCGCCACGCAGCGCGCAAGCAGTGCTAGCGAGCCAGCGTCGGTTTTCCTCGTCAAGTCGCTGCTCAGCCCCTTCATCGCTGTATCGATGCTGCTGGTTTCGCTTGCCATATGGCAGGTGCAGTTTTCCGGAATTTTCTTTTTGACCGCTGCGCTGGTCTTCATGGGCACGTCCGAATTGCTCGACGACGCAAAATTGCCCAATGGGCCCTTCCGTCTGTCGATACTGCGCTCGCTTATCGATATCGCCTTGAGATGGGGCGTCGTCGTTAGTTTCGTTTTGTTACTGGTCTACATGTCTGGCCTGCTCGAGCAGCTCAATCAGCAGGTGTTGCTGACCTGGATTTGCTGCACGCCGATCGCACTCTGGCTGAGTCAGATCGCCGCGCTTCGATTCACCGTACACCATCTGCCCTGCCGCCGCGCCCTGGTGGTTGGTCTCACCGACATCGGACTCAAGTTGGAGAAGAAACTTCAAGACAGTCCGACACTTCGAACCGAAGTCCTGGGATTTCTCGAGGACCGGGCGGAGTCGAGACTACCTCCGAGTGAGACTCATAAGATCATTGGCAAGTCGAGCGAGCTGGCCGATTACACCGCGAAGCACAACGTCCAACTCGTTTATATAACCCTGCCTATGAATCGCGATCCGCGAATTCTCTCGATGCTCGACGCGCTGCTGGATACGACCGCGTCTATCTACTTCGTCCCGGACGTATTCGCATTCGATTCGATCCAGGCGCGATTCGACCAGGTAGATGGAATCCCAGTGGTTGCCGTGCGCGAATCGCCTTTCTATGGCTTACATAGCGTAGCGAAGCGCTCTTGCGACCTCGCAATTGCCGTACTCTCGCTAGCCTTGTTAAGCCCGCTAATCTTCTTGGTCGCGCTCGGGGTAAAGTGGACCTCGACCGGACCGGTGCTATTTCGGCAAAAGCGCTATGGCCTGGATGGCAAACCCATTACCGTCTATAAGTTTCGCTCGATGGCGGTCCTCGAGGACGGAGAGACAGTCTACAAGCAGGTAGCCAGGCAAGACGTGCGGGTTACACCGTTCGGCCGATTTATCCGGCGTACCTCCCTCGATGAGTTGCCGCAGTTGCTGAACGTCCTCGAGGGAAGTATGAGCATCGTAGGTCCCAGACCTCATGCAGTGGCGGTGAACGAGCAGTTCCGCAAGCTCATCCCGAGCTACATGGTGAGGCATAAAGTGAAACCCGGCATAACTGGCTGGGCCCAGATTAATGGCTATCGTGGAGGCGATGATCTGGAAAGCATGACGCATCGA
>DATBAM010000087.1:0-8840 GCA_036271535.1 Steroidobacteraceae bacterium
GAGGAAACGACGCCGCCGGTGACGAATACAAATCGAGTCATTAAGGAATCCGCCGCCTTAAGGAAAAGAGCCAGTGACGACGGGCAATCAGGTTAGCAAAACGCAGCCCTGTGCTCAATCTCCGCGGCGCCAGCGCAGCCGTCCGCGATCAGCCACCGCAGTCGCCGCCGGCGCCGCCGTTCCGGCCGCCCTTGCGCTTCCCGGTTGCCGTACCCGGTAGACGGGATCGATCCACAGGTCGCCCACGGCGATGATGCGGCCGGCGTGCGTCAGCAGTGGCACGCGCGAACGTTGCCACGGCGGGACATCGGCCTGTTGCAACAAATCCTTGAGCGCGGCGCTGCCGTGGTGCGCGTGCAGCCGCTCGCCCCCCTGGCGGAAACATACCGTCAGCTGCGCCGGGAGCGCCGACAGCAGCAGATCGCCGTGTCGATCGGGCACGATCCCGATCGAATCGGGTGGCAGCGACAGCCATGGCTGCGAGCGCCAATCCCAGGAATGGGATCGGAGCGTATCGGTATCGCTACCGGAATCCGAGACTGCGGCAGTCGCACTGGCGATGGCCACCAGCCGATCGCCGTTGCGGCGTACCTCGGCGCCCGGCCAGCGCACCCAGGGCGCGGCATCCGGGCGTGCCGCCAGGAGCGGTCCGGCGAGCTCGCGCAGCCGCGCCTGGTCGGGCATCGGCAGACCGTGGCCGGCGAGCCACCGCCGCAGGACATTTCGGCGTGCCGCGTCCGGCAGACTGCGCAATGCGCTGATACGCAATGCCCTGCCATCGCGTGCGCTACGCAGGGACTGCTGCGCCATCTGCTCGAGCATCGTGTCGGCTTCCGCCAGATGCGCGGCGCTGCGGCCGGCACTGGCAGCGGCGGCTGGCCAGCGCGCGCGCAGCGCCGGTATCACGACATGACGCAGATAGTTGCGATCGAAGCGTCGATCCTCGTTGCTCGGATCCTCGCTCCACGCGACTGCATGCTGTTCGAGGTACGTCTGCAGCTGCTCGCGAGGAATGTCCAGCAGCGGACGCAGCAGCTTCGTCTGGCCGAAGGGCGTGCTCGCCTCCATGGCACGCAGCCCGCGTACGCCGCTGCCGCGCATCAGCGCCAGCAGCACCGTCTCGAACTGGTCGTCCTGGTGGTGTGCCGTCAGCAGCAGCTCGCCGGGCTTGAGTTCGGCGCGAAGCGCCTGATAGCGCGCATCTCGTGCGGCGGCTTCGAGCGATCCTCCCGGCACCCGGGCGACCCGTACCGTCAACACACGGCACGGCACATCGATGCTGCACGCCATCGAGCGCGCGGCGCGGGCCCAGTCGGCCGCCTGCGGTTGCAGCTGGTGGTTCACGTGCACGGCGCGTATTCGGATTGCGGCCCGGCGCCGTACCTCGGCCAGCGCGTGTAGCAGTGCACAGCTGTCCATGCCGCCCGAGTAGGCCAGACAGAATTTGAGTGCCTTCAGCGGCCCGGCCAGCTCCTGCAATCTTGCCTGCAGCCACACCGGACCAAAGGCTTCGTCCTGTGCGGGCACGGATTGTCGACGCAGCAGATCTAGGGCCCGGGTGCCCTAGGGAGCGGTTTCGGTGAATACACCGAACGAGGCGATGCGTACTTCCCGCTGCGCCAACAGTTCGTCGGTGCTCAGCTGTTGCAGCTGGCCAAGGTGGCGAAGAACGCTCTCGCGCAGCACGTTCATCATCAGCGGCGCATCCCGATGTGCGCCGCCGAGCGGCTCCGGCAGCACTTCATCGACCAGGCTGAGATCGCGCAGGCGGCCCGCGGTCATATTGAGCGCCTCGGCCGCGAGTTCCTTCTTGTCTGCGCTCTTCCACAGAATCGACGCGCATCCTTCGGGCGAAATGACGGAATAAGTGCTGAACTCCAGCATCAGCAGACGGTCGCACACCCCGATGGCGAGCGCGCCGCCGGAGCCGCCCTCGCCGATGACCACGCTGATGATCGGCACCCGCAGCGTCGACATCTCATAGAGATTGCGTGCGATCGCCTCGCTCTGGCCGCGCTTCTCGGACTCGACGCCGGGATACGCGCCCGGTGTATCGATGAAGGTGATGACCGGCAGACCGAACCGCTCGGCGAGCTTCATCAGACGCAGCGCCTTGCGATACCCTTCCGGCTTCGGCATGCCGTAGTTGCGCCGCACGCGCTCCTTGGTATCTCGGCCCTTCTGCTGGCCGATCACCATGACAGGAGAGCCTTCGAGACGCGCCATGCCGCCGACCATCGCGGGATCGTCGGCATACATGCGATCGCCGTGCAGTTCCTGGAAGTCGGTCATTATCGCGGCGATGTAATCCAGCGTGTACGGGCGCTGAGGATGACGTGCGAGCTGCGTGATCTGCCAGGGCGTCAGGCTCGAGAAGATCGAGCGTGTGAGCGCGCGACTCTTGGCGCGCAGCTTCGTCATCTCCTCCTCGATGTTCACCTCGGCATCGGAGGTGACATGCCCTAGCTCCTCGATCTTGGCCTCAAGTTCGGCGATCGGCTGTTCAAAATCCAGGAAGCTGACGGCCATCTAGGCTTTGACTCGGTGTCTCTTGACGGGGATGAAGGGTACGGGGCGGGAACCGGCAGTGCAAGCGTGCGGCTTTTTGAGGGGCTCAGGTCTTCAGGACCTAGTGGGCTACGGCTGCCGCACCGGGCTGCCGGTCGATGCTGTACTGGAGCCGCACGGACCCGACACCGAACAGGTGCTCGACGCGTTCCAGCAGCTCTGTCGTCGGGCGTACCCGCCAGGTCTCCGCCAGTGTCATCGTGCCGACGGCATCCGCCCCCCGATAACGCAGCATCACGCTGCAGGGACCGCCCAGTGCACCTCGAAGCGCGCCCTCCAGACCCGCGAGGGCCGTCTGACTCAACTGGCTGCTGTTACAGCCGATGATCAGAGACCTGGCCATCCGCTCCCGCACGGCTGTGAGTTTTTGCATCTGCTTGGCGGCGACCCGCCAGGCGTCGCTGAATTCGTCGAAGCGCAACGCTCCCTCGACCTGTACCAGCATGTCCTTGACGACGATGTCTCGGTGTCGCTGGTAGACCTCCTCGAACATCGTGACTTCCATCCGGCCGGTGCGGTCGTCCAGCACGAAGCTGACCCGGGGCCCCCGCCGACGCAGTTCGACGATGAGGCCGGCCACCGTCACGTTGCGGGCACTCATGTAGCCACGTGCCGGATCGACCGGCGCTGCCGGCCGCTCGGCCGCGAAATCGCGGATGCGGCCCGAGGCGAAATGTCGCAGGTCCTGTTCGAACGGCGCGATCGGGTGTCCGGTCAGGTACAGACCGAGCGTCTCGCGCTCGCCGATGAGACGCTGCGATTCGGTCCATTCCGGCAGCACCTGGACTCTTGCTGGCGGCGGCGCATCGCCGGCAGACGCGTTGCCGAAGATGTCGCTCTGGCCTGCCTCGTGGCGGCGCGCGCTCTGCTCGCCTCCGCGCATGGCATCGTCGAGACCGGCCATCAGCGTCGCCCGATTCACGCCCAGCGAATCGAAGCTTCCGGACCGGATCAGGGCATCGCAAACACGTTTGTTCAGCCGGGACAGATCCACGCGCCGGCACAGATCCTCGAGGCTCGTATAGGGTCCGCGCCGCTCGCGCTCCTCTACCAGTTCGTCGACCGCAGACTTACCCACGCCCTTGATCGCTCCCAGCCCGTAGCGGATGGTGCAATCGTCGGCGACGGCAAACACGTGGCGCGAGGCATTGACGTCGGGTGGCTGTACCGTCAATCCGATCTTGGCGCACTCGTCGATCAGCGTCACCACCTTGTCGGTGTGGTCCATATCGGCGGACAGCACGGCGGCCATATAGGCCGCGGGATAGTGCGCTTTGAGGTAGGCGGTCTGATACGACAGCAACGCATACGCCGCGGAATGCGATTTGTTGAATCCGTAACCGGCAAACTTCTCCATCAGATCGAAGATGTGGGCCGACACGCGCTCGTCGACACCACGTCCGCTGGCTCCCTCGAGAAACACCGAGCGCTGCTTGGCCATCTCCTCGGGCTTCTTCTTGCCCATCGCGCGACGCAGCAGGTCGGCACCGCCGAGCGTGTAGCCAGCCAGCACCTGGGCGATCTGCATGACCTGTTCCTGATACAGGATGACGCCGTAGGTGGGACTCAGCACCGCCTTCAGGTCCGGGTGCAGATAGTCGATCTCGGCCCGATTGCGACCGTGCTTGCGATTGATGAAATCCTCGACCATGCCCGACTGCAGCGGTCCGGGGCGGAACAGCGCGACCAGGGCGACGATGTCCTCGAAGCAGTCCGGCTGCAGGCGCCGGATGAGATCCTTCATGCCGCGCGATTCGAGCTGGAACACGGCCGTGGTGCTGCAAGCCTTGAGCAGTGTGTAGCTGGGCACATCGTCCATCGGCAGAGCGCTCAGGACGAGCGGTGCCTCGGCCCGCTGCGCGCGTTCCGCATTGATCGTGGCGATCGCCCAATCGATGATCGTCAGCGTCCGCAATCCAAGGAAATCGAACTTCACCAGCCCGGCGGCTTCGACGTCATCCTTGTCGAACTGCGTGATGACGTTGGCACCGCCCGGTTCGCAATAGAGCGGCGTGAAATCGGTCAGCACCGAGGGCGCGATGACGACCCCGCCCGCGTGCTTGCCGGCATTGCGCGTCAGACCCTCGAGCGACAGCGCCAGATCGAGCAGGTTGTGGACCTCCTCGTCCTCGGCGTACAACCGCTTGAGTTCCGGCTCCTTCTCCAGTGCATCCTTGAGTTCGATACCGAGTTCGAACGGAATGAGCTTGGCGATGCGATCCACGAAGCCATAGGGATGGCCGAGCACGCGCCCGACATCCCGCACGACGGCCTTGGCCGCCATCGTGCCGTAGGTGATGATCTGTGAGACACGCTCCTGGCCGTACTTCTGCGCGACGTATTCGATGACCCGATCGCGGCCTTCCATGCAGAAGTCGACGTCGAAGTCGGGCATCGACACGCGTTCCGGATTCAGGAAGCGTTCGAACAGCAGGTCGTAGCGCAGCGGTTCGATGTCGGTGATCTTGAGCGAATAAGCTACCAGCGATCCCGCGCCCGAGCCGCGGCCCGGACCCACGGGCACGCCGTTCTCGCGGGCCCAGCGGATGAAATCGGCCACGATCAGAAAGTAGCCGGCAAACCCCATCGGGCAGATGACGTCGAGTTCGGTCACCAGCCGTGCCCGGTAGCGCTGCGCTTCCTCCTGGGAGAGCTGCAGCACGAGCAGCCGTGCCTCCAGTCCCTCGCTCGACTGCGCCCGCAGATAGTCATTGACCGGTACGCCAGCCGGTACGGGATAGTCCGGCAGCCGCGCCTGCCCGAGTGTCAGCTGCAGACTGCAGCGGCGTGCGATCTCGACGGAGTTGTGCAACGCCTCCGGCAGATCCGCGAACAGCAACTGCATTTCGGCCGGCGTACGCAGGTATTGCTGGCGCGTGTAGCGGCGCGGCCGCTTGCCGTCCGCCAGCAGCGTGCCTTCGTGGATGCACACCCTCGCCTCGTGCGACTCGAAGTCGTCCTCGCGCAGAAAACGCACATCGTTGGTGGCGACGATCGGCACATCGAGGCGCGCCGCCAGGCGCGTGGCGGCCGGCAGGTAGGCGTGCTCCTCCGGGCGCCCGACGCGCTGCAACTCGATGTAGAAGCGGCCATCGAACAGCGAACGCCAGAACGACAGCGCCTGCTCCGCGCCGGCCACGCGATCGTTCAACAACGCCCGGCCGATGTCACCCTCGTGCGCGCCAGACAGCGCAATCAGTCCAGCGGTGTTGTCGTGGTCGAGCCACGCACGATCGACCTGCGGGATCGCCGCAACCGTCTGCCCCTCGAGGAATGCGCGGCTGACGAGACGGGCAAGATTGCGGTAGCCGGTCAGATCCTGACAGAGCAAGGTCAGGCGCGAGGCGCCCTGCTTGTCGTCGGGCTCGCGGATCAGCAGATCTACGCCGATGATCGGCTGCACGCCCGCCGCCAGCGCCGCCCGGTAGAACTTGACCATCGCGAACAGGTTGCCCTGATCGGTCAGTGCCACGGCCGGCATGCTCGCGTCCGCGACCGCCTGTATCAGTTCCGGCACGCGCACCACGCTGTCGATCAGCGAATACTCGGTGTGCAATCGCAGATGGACGAAGAGCGGGTTCATTCGACCGGCAAGATACCCATCGGGAGTTCGCCGGACAACCAGCTGCGCACCGGGTTGAAGCTGCGGCGATGGATGGCGCTGGGCCCGAGCTGCACCAGGGCTTTCAGGTGCGCGCGGGTCCCATAGCCGAAATGAGTTTTGAGGCCATATCCCGGGAAGCGCTCGTCCTCACAGACCATCAACGCATCGCGATGCGTCTTCGCAAGAATCGATGCTGCGCTCACACACGACACCAGATCGTCGCCGCCGATGACGGCGCGTATCTCACAACCCCCAAGACAATCAGGGAGCTGCGGCACACAGTTCCCATCGATTATGATTCTGATCGGCGGCGTGGCCAGTCTTTCGAGTGCACGCCGCATCGCAAGCAGACTCGCCTGCAGGATGTTCAGCAGGTCGATCTCTTCATGACTGGCTTCGGCGATGGCCCACGCGACCGCTCGCTCGCGGATGCGGACGGCAAGCACCTCGCGGCGCTCGGGCGTCAGTTTTTTCGAATCTTTCAGCCCGCGAATCGGCCGCGACTTGTCGAGGATGACCGCCGCAGCCACCACTGGACCCGCCAACGGCCCGCGCCCGGCTTCGTCCACACCAGCGACGAGTTCGTTTGACGTCCCCACCCTCATGCGGGCGGATCTTAGCGCGCCGGCACGCGGCCGCGCTCGCTCAATAATTGCACGATCACCTCGGCGGCCTTCGGAGCACCGCCGGCGCGCAGCGACTCGTGCACCTGGCGAAACTTCTGCTCGAGCCAGGTGCGACGCTGCCGATCGTCCAGCGCGGTCGCGACCGCCGGCGCGAGATTCGCGACGGTCACCGCCTCCTGGAAGAATTCGGGTGCGAGTTGCTGGTCCGACAACAGGTTGGGCAGCGAAAAATATTTGACTCGCACCAGCCTGAGGGTGCGCAGCAGGGCCACGGTGCCTGCCCCGAAGCGATAGGCGACGACCATCGGACACCGACATAACAGCGCCTCGAGGGTCGCCGTGCCCGATGCCGACAACGCTGCATCGGCCCCGATCAATGCCGTGCGCGCCTGTCCGTCGAGCACCCGTAGCGCCAGCGCCCGCCCGCCGGGAACCGACTCCAGTGCCCGGGTAAAATGACTGCGCACCGCATCATTTGCCATCGGTGCCAACACCTGCAAGGTCGGGTGGTCACGCGTGACCGAGATCGCTGTCTCGAGGAACGGTCGCGCCAGCTGGCGCACTTCGCTGACGCGGCTGCCAGGAAGCAGCGCCAGCACCGGTCTCGAGGCGTCGAGACCCAGAGCGGCACGCGCCTGGGCGCGGTCGGGATCCAATGGAATCTGATCGGCCATCGGATGCCCGACGAACTCTGCCCGCACTGCGTGGCTGCGGTAGAACGCGGGCTCGAATGGCAGCAGGCACAGCACCAGGTCATAGCGCTGCTCGATCTTGCGCACGCGGCCCTGCCGCCAGGCCCAGATCTGCGGACTGACATACTGCACGCTGAGGATGCCCTGCGCCCTGAACTTGCCGGCGATCGTCAGATTGAAGCCGGGCGCGTCGATGCCGACGAAGACATCCGGCCGCCAGGCCGATATGTCGCGCACCAGCCTCGCGCGCAGCTTCATCAAGCGCGGCAGCTGCAGCAGTGGGTCGATCAGGCCCATCACCGCCAACTCATGCGCATCAGCCAGCGGCACACAGCCTGCCGACCGCATCTGCGGTCCGGCGACACCGCGAACCTGCACATCGGGCAGCTGCTCCCGCAGCGCCCGGATCAGCGCCCCGCCCAGCGTGTCACCGGATGTCTCACCGGCGACGATCGCAACCCGTACCGCAGCGTTCATGCGCTCAGCGGATGATGCTGCGCTCGGAATCGGCGATGAACTTCACCAGCAGATCGAGTTCGGGCTGAGAAGCAGCCTGCTGCGTCAGCTGCTCCACGGCACTCTCGAGCGGGAGGTCGCTGCGGTAGAGCACGCGATAGGCATTCTTGAGGTTACGGATCTGATCCGCCGTGAAGCCGCGGCGTTTGAGACCCTCGGAATTGATCGAGTGCGGCTCGGCCGGGTTGCCCACTGCCATCACATACGGCGGCACATCCTTGGTGCAGCCGGCGTGGTGTGCAATGAACGCGTGGGCGCCGATCTTCACGCGCTGATGCACGGAGGAGAAGCCGCTGAGGATCGCCCAGTCATCGAGCTGCACATGGCCCGCGATCATCGCCAGATTGGACATCACGACGTGGTTGCCGACGATGCAGTCGTGCGCGACGTGCGTGTAGGCCATCAGAAGATTGTCATCGCCGATCTGCGTCACAGCGCGATCATTGATGGTCCCGCAACTGATGGTGCAGTACTCGCGGATGGTGTTGCGGTCGCCGATCTCGAGCCGCGTCGGCTCGCCCTTGTGTTTGAGATCCTGCGGCGGCTCGCCGATCGATGAGAACTGGTAGATCCGGTTGTCCGCGCCGATCCGCGTATGGCCATTGATCACGACATGCGGTGCGACCACCGTGCGTGCGCCGATCTCGACCTCGGCACCGATGATGCTGAATGCGCCGATCTCGGCATCGGGCGCGACCCTGGCGCCCGGCGCCACGATCGCCTGCGGGCTGATCATGGCAGTTCTGCGGCGACAGCAGCGGCGCCGGTCGATTTGAGATCCGGCGCGATCATGATCAGTGCATTGGCCACTTCTTCGCCCGCGACCTCGGCACT
>DATBAM010000088.1:0-28325 GCA_036271535.1 Steroidobacteraceae bacterium
CACTCTTGCAGGAAGTCGAAGCCTGGGCGATGAGTGACTATGCACGGGCGCTGGCGCAGGGAGCGACGTTGAGTGCCGAGCAGCGCTCGGCCGTGGCCGCCAAGCTGCACGAGTACACCGGCCTGCCGGTGGACTACATCCTCAAGGCAGATCTGCGCGTCAACGGACCGGAGTTCGAGCATACATTGCAACTGGACACGGGTACGACGACCGGCCGGCTCGATTCACGGTTCTCCGGACCCACGATGGATCCGCTCAGCAAAGCACCCGACTACGATCCGATGATCGCTGCGTTCGGATCGGCGTACGTATCGGTCTTCAACGACTACGTCCGCAAGGATCTCAAGTACGATTCCGACCGGCAGTTCCACCTATTCGCGGATATCAAGGAATGGGAATTCAGGCACACCGTGCCCGGCGGCGCAGGGGGCGAACAGCAACAGCAGACGAACGTCATGCCGGACCTGGCGATGGCGATGAAACTCAATCCCGGACTGCACGTCATGCTCAACGGCGGCTATTTCGACATCGGCACGCCGTTCTATGCGGCCATCTACGAGATGCAGCACCTGACCATCCCCGCCTCGCTGCAGCAGAACATCGAATATGCTTTCTACAACTCGGGGCACATGGTCTACACGCATGAAGATGCGCTGAAGGAAATGCACACCAAGGTAGCGGACTTCATTCGCCGAACCTCGTCACACTAGCGTCGCATGCCGGAACTACCTGAGGTCGAAACCACCCGTCGTGGTATCGCTCGCGTGGCCGACGGCCAGACGGTGCGCGAGCTGCGCATCTACGACCATCGATTGCGCTGGCCGATCGATCACGAGGTGCCGCGGCACGTCGCGGGCCAGCGCATCGTCGCAGTAGACCGGCGCGCCAAATATCTGCTGGTGCGACTGGAGCATGGGACGCTGATCCTGCACCTGGGAATGTCGGGGAGCCTGCGCTGGCTCGACGCGCAGACGCCGCGCATCAAGCACGATCAGTTCGATCTGCTGCTGGATACCGGGGTGACGCTGCGATTCAACGATCCGCGCCGGTTCGGCAGCCTGCACTACACCACCGCCGACCCGGCAGAGCACAAGCTGCTGCGCGATCTTGCGCCCGAGCCGTTCGAGCCGACGTTCGACGCCGACTATCTCTATGGGATCACGCGCGGGCGGCGGGTGGCGATCAAGCAGGTGCTGATGAACGGCCGGCTCGTCACCGGCGTCGGCAACATCTACGCCAGCGAAGCGCTGTTTCGCGCGAAGATCAGCCCGCGCCGTGCGGCAAAGCGCCTGACCCGCGCCGACTGCGCACGCCTGGTGCGAGCCGTGCGCGCCGCGCTGAATGCAGCCATCAAGGCGGGTGGCACCACGCTGCGCGACTACGTCGGCACCGATGGCAATCCCGGTTATTTTCGGCAGAAGCTGTACGTCTACGAGCGCGATGGCCTCCCCTGCCGCACTTGCGATACGCTCGTGAAGAAGCTGACCCAGGGTCAGCGCTCCACTTATTACTGTCCCCGCTGTCAGCGCTAGGGCCTGTTCACACCAAAGATGCTGCCCACCACTGCCGCCCATCGTGTTCTGAAGGCCGATCCGGTGATGAGGCAGCTCATCCGAAAGGCGGTCCGGTACGAACCGGACGAGCGTCTTAAGCAGACGCCTTTCGAAGTACTCGCCCGGGCTATCGCGCATCAGCAGCTGCATGCGAATGCCGCGCGCAACATCCTGGCCCGCTTCGTCGCGCTGTTCGATGGTGGCCTGTTCCCGCTGCCACAGCATGTGGTCGACATCGATCATGAGCGCCTGCGCGCGGTTGGCTTCTCCGGCTCCAAAGCCGCAGCCCTGAAGGATCTGGCGGCCAAGGCGATGCTGGGTATCGTGCCCGAGCGCGACGCGCTCGACGCCTTGAGCGATGAGGAGATCATCGAGCGCCTGACGCAGGTGCGCGGCGTCGGTCGCTGGACCGTCGAGATGATGCTGATGTTCCAGCTGCAGCGGCCGGACGTGTTGCCGGTCGATGATTTCGGCGTTCGCCAGGGCTTCCAGTTTGCCTATGGGCTCAAGGGTATGCCGACGCCCAAGGCATTGGCCGCGTTCGGCGAGCGCTGGAAACCTTATCGCAGCATTGCCGCCTGGTATCTATGGCGAGCGGTGGATCTGCACAAGCAGGGCCTGCTGCCGCCCTGCGCCAATCCACCGCGCCTGAAGATTCAGAAGCGCCTGGCGCGCAAGGCGACCGCCAAGAAATCGCCTGCCAGGACCCGGAAGGTTGCGTCGAAGCGTGCCCGAACGCGCAACCGTCCGACGGCGAAACGCGCCACGCGGCGCTCCGCCCGCTAACCACTTCGAGGCCACCTTCATGCAGATACGCGCGACCCTGATGCTGACCACGCTGCTTGCGGCAGCACTCACACTGGTCGCCTGCGCAGATGGCGGCGGTCCGGCCACGCACGCGGCGACGGCCCTGGCGTCGGTACCTCTGCCGCCGCTCGCGGCACCCGGCACGCTGCAAACCGGCCAGCACGGCATCGTCGTGACCGCGAACCCGTACGCGTCTCAGGCTGGACTTCGCGTTCTCGAAGCGGGCGGCTCTGCCGTCGATGCCGCAGTCGCGGTGCAGGCCGTGCTCGGCCTGGTCGAGCCACAGAGTTCGGGACTCGGGGGCGGGGCCTTCATCAGCTATTTCGACGCGCGCACACATAACGTCACCGTCTACAACGGACGTGAGACCGCGCCGGCGGGTGCTACCGCCCGCATGTTCCTGGACGACCAGGGTAAACCGCTGCCGTTTCCCGCCGCGGTGCTCAGCGGTCGCTCGACCGGCGCGCCCGGCGCCATCGCGGCGCTCGAGATGGCACAGCACGAGCACGGCCGGCTGCCATGGAGAACACTGTTCGCGGACGGCGAGCGCCTGGCGAACGACGGCTTCGTCGTCAGCCGCAGGCTCGAGCGCTTCATCAGCAGCAATCGCGTTGCCGAGAATGTGGCCCCCGACGTACAGCATTACTTCACCAGGCCGGACGGCGCGCACTACGCAGCGGGCGACACGCTGCGCAACCCTGCCTACGCTATCGCCCTTCAGCGAATCGCCGCCAGGGGCGCGAACGGTCTGCTGCGCGGGCCCACTGCGCGGGACATCGTCAATCGTGTGCACCAGGGCGAGCTGGCGGGCTCGCTGTCGCTCCAGGACCTCGCCGACTACCGACCGCTGAAATCCGAGGCGCTGTGCCGGCGCTGGGAACATCGGCAGGTGTGCGTGCCACCGCCACCGGCCGGTGGCGTGTCGCTGCTGCAGTCGTTGCTGCTCGTGTCACAGACCGATATCGCCACGCGCAACGCCGACGATCCGATCGCGTGGGTGCAACTGGGGGAGTCGCAGCGGCTCATGTATGCCGACCGCGCACGCTATGTTGCCGATCCGACGCTGACCCCGGTGCCGACCGACGGTCTACTCGATCCGGTCTACATCCACGACCGCGCGACGATGATCGGACAGCGCATTGCGCCGCAGGCGCCGGCGGCCGGCGATCCGCCGGGCGCTCCCGCAGCAGGTCGCGATCACTCCGTCGAGCCGCATGGCACCACCAATATCGTGATCGTCGATCGCGACGGCAACGTGCTTTGCATGACGACGACGGTGGAGAGTGTGTTCGGCTCGGGCCGAATGGTGGACGGGTTCTTCCTCAACAACCAGCTCACCGATTTCAGCTTCTCACCCACGGAAGCCGACGGCAGGCCGGCCGCGAACGCCGTGGCACCGGGCAAGCGGCCACGCTCGGCGATGACGCCGGCGATCGTGCTGGATGCCGACGGTCGTTTCATCGGCGCTGCCGGTTCTGCCGGTGGCCCGGCGATCATCGCTTACGTGCAGAAGACACTGATCGCGACCTTCGACTGGCACCTGTCGATCCAGGACGCAATCAATCTGCCGAATATCGTCGCGCATGGCGCAGGGTTCTCGGGCGAGGCACGACGTTTCTCGCCCGAACTGCTGCGAGCGCTCAACGAACTCGGCATCGACATTCACGAAGGGCAGTTCGAAGAGTCGGGACTCACGGGCGTCACCGTCGATCCGGACGGCACGCTGCACGGCGGCGTGGATCTACGACGCGAAGGGGTAGCGCTGGCTTACTAGCTGCGGCTCGCTTACTAGGATCGGCCGATGCGCTTCTTGAAGGCGGCAACGACCGCCGGGTGCACGAAGGAGCTGACGTCGCCACCGAGTTCCGCAATCTCGCGCACGCGGGTCGAGGAGATGAACGTGAACTTCTCCTTCGGCACCATGAACACCGTCTCGATGTCGGGCTCCAGGTGGCGTCCCATGTTCGCGAGCTGAAACTCGAACTCGAAGTCGGAGACGGCGCGCAGTCCGCGCACCACCACGCCGTAGCCACGGTCGCGCGCAAATTTGACCGTGAGACCCGAATAGTTGGTGACTTCGACGTTGGCCAGATCGGCAAGCACCGTGCGGGCCAGCGCGCAACGTTCTTCGACATCGAACATCGGTTTTTTGTTGGGATTGCTGGCGACCGCGATCAGCACCTTGCCAAAGATACTGGCGGCGCGGCGGACGATGTCTTCGTGCCCGTGTGTGAGCGGATCGAAGGTGCCGGGATACATCGCATTGGTTCTCATCGTCGAAATCACCGTCCTACGAGTCACTTTCCCCCAGCAAATGATACCTGACCTCGCCGGCCGTCCCCGTGCGCAGTTGCCGAAAGCCCGCCAACGGTGGTTCCGGATCGGCCTTGGCGTGTTCAACATAAATCCGGGCATCGCTCGCGAGCAGCCCCTGCCGCAGCAGCGCCAGTACCACGGACAGCTCGCCGTCGCGGCTCGCGGCATAGGGAGGGTCGAGAAACACCAGGTCGAACCGTTCCGTGCGGCTGACCCCCTGGCCCAGCCAGTGACGTGCCTCGGCGCAGGTCACCTGCGCACCCGTGGCCTGCCATTCATGCAACAGCGCTCGCAACGCCTCGGCCACCAGCCGCTGGTTTTCTACGAAAGCGACGCTCGCCGCGCCTCTGGACAGTGCCTCGAGTCCCAGTGCACCGGAACCGGCGTAGAGATCGAGACAGCGTGCACCGACGATACGGGGCTGCAACCAGTTGAACAGCGTTTCGCGCACGCGATCCGGTGTCGGGCGGATATCCGCGGCTGGAAAACGAAATCGCCGGCCGCGCCATCGACCCGCAACGATGCGCAACGTTCGCTCCGGTCGCGTTCTCTCTGGTCGCTTGGTGTCTCGCACTGGACCGCGAGCGTACCGCAGCGGGCGCGCGGATGTCCGTGCGACAATGAGGCCCATGGCAGACGAGATCGATTCGAAGAGCGAACGCAAAGGCTTCTTTTCGCGGTTGAAGGAAAAGCTCAACCGGGGCGGCGCTTCGATCGCGCGCGACCTGAAGGCGCTCATCGGCGGCCGCAAGATCGATACGCAGGTGCTGGAGGATCTGGAGACCCGTCTGCTGAGTGCCGACGTCGGGGTCGACGCGACCGACTACATCCTCAAGGATCTGAATCGGCGCGTCGCCCTGCGCGAATTGGCCGATGTCGATGCGCTCTTGACCGCCCTGCGTGAGCGCCTGACGGAGATCCTCAAACCCTGCGAACAGCCCTGGCCGATGACGGCCGAGGCGAAGCCCTATGTGGTGATGGTCATCGGGGTCAACGGCTCAGGCAAGACCACCAGCATCGGCAAGCTGGCTCAACATCTGAAGCGGGACAAGAAGAGCGTGATGCTGGCGGCCGGCGACACGTTCCGCGCAGCCGCGGTGGAACAGCTGAATATCTGGGCGGAACGCACCGGCTCGTTGTTCAGCGCACAGGCCACCGGTGCCGACCCGGGGGCGGTGATATTCGATTCGATCAAATCGGCCCAGGCACGTGGCGTCGATGTGCTGCTGGCCGACACCGCCGGGCGGTTGCACGTGCAGTCGCATCTGATGGAGGAGCTGAAGAAGGTCAAGCGGGTAGCGCAGCGGGTGATGCCCGACGCGCCGCACGAAGTGCTGTTGGTTCTCGATGCCAACCAGGGCCAGAACGCGCTGGCCCAGGCGCAGCAATTCCACGCGGCACTGGGTGTCACCGGCCTGGTTCTCACCAAGCTGGACGGCACCGCGAAGGGCGGCATCGTGGTGGCCATCGCCCGCTCGCTCAAGCTGCCGATCCGTTTCATCGGCATCGGCGAGCGCGCCGAAGATTTCGGCGCCTTCAGCGCCAGCGCCTTTGCGAGCGCGTTGGTCGAAGGCGCGGGCGATATGGACGAGGCCATGGCTCCGTGATCCATTTCGACCGCGTCAGCAAGCGCTATCCGAACGGGCGCGAAGCATTGGGGGACGTGTCGTTCGACGTCGCCAATGGCGAGATGGTGTTCCTCACCGGACACTCCGGCGCAGGCAAGAGCACCGTGCTGAAGCTGATCGCATTGCTGGAGCGCCCTACCCGCGGCCAGGTCATCATCAACGGCGAAAGCATCGGTCGCCTGCCTGCCCGCAAGGTGCCGCTGTTTCGGCGGCGGCTCGGCGTCGTCTTCCAGGATCATCGGCTGCTGATGGATCGGCCCGTGTTCGACAATGTCGCCCTGCCACTGATCGTCGCCGGTACTTCCTTTCGCGATGTCGAGAAGCGGGTACGCGCGGCGCTCGATCAGGTGGGTCTGCTGGGCAAAGAGCGCGTCGCGCCACAGGAGCTCTCGGTCGGAGAGCAGCAGCGGGTCGGCATTGCCCGCGCGATCGTCAGCAAGCCACCGTTGCTGGTGGCGGACGAGCCGACCGGCAATCTGGACGCGGCACTCGCAGCCGAAGTGATGGGTCTGTTCCGACGTTTCAACGAGGTCGGCGTCACGATCGTGGTGGCCACGCACGATCTGCAGCTGGTGCGCAGTTCGGGTCTGCGCGAAGTCGTACTCGGCGAAGGCCACCTGCTGAACGCCAATGAGGCGCAGAGCCCGACCCACCACACACGGGTACTGCCGTGATTTCGCGGCACGGACACGCGCTGCTATCCAGCGTCGGCCACCTGGGACGCCACGCGCTGCCGACGCTGCTGACGATCGCCGTCATGGGACTGGCGCTATCGCTGCCGCTGTCGCTCGAAGTGCTGGTGCGCAACGTGCGCCAGGCCACCAGCGACTTCTCCGAGAGCATCGGTCTGTCGATCTACTTCAAGAACGATGTCGCGGCGCAGAAGGTGCAGCAACTCGAGAAGACCGCGAAGGATCGCAGCGGGGTCGCCAGTGTGACGCTGGTTACCCCGGATCAGGCGCTGGATGAATTCCGCACTCAGTCCGGGTTCGGCACGGCGCTGGATGCACTGAGCGAGAATCCGCTCCCTGCGCTGCTGATCGTGCACCCGCTGGCTGCCAATTCGTCCCCGGAGCAGCTCGACGCGTTACGCGACTACTTCAGCAGCTGGCCGGAGGTCGATACCGTGCAGCTCGACCGGGACTGGGTGCTGCGCTTCACCGCGATCGTGGAGATGCTGCGGCGGACCGTGACGATCGCGGCGATCCTGCTGGGGGCAGGCGTCGTCGCCGTGGTCGGCAACACCATCCGTCTCGAGATCCTCAACCGCCGGGCAGAGATCGAAGTCACCAAACTGGTCGGAGGCACCAACGCGTTCGTTCGCCGCCCATTCCTCTACGCGGGGATTTTGTACGGGGTGGGCGCGGGGGTCCTCGCATGGGGGATCGTCGCTGCGGCGCGGCTGGCATTGTCAGGCACGGTGACGCGCCTGGCTGCGGCCTACGGCAGTCAGTTCTTGCTCGCCGGCCCGAATGCGCGCGAATTCGGTCTGCTGCTGGTGAGCGGTATCGTGCTGGGATGGGTGGGGGCCTGGATCGCTGCCGCCCGCCAGCTCGCGCGGATCGAGCCCAGGGCGTGACTTGATATCGGGGGGCAAGCCCCCAGCCTTAGTGTGAGACCCCGCCGCGGGCGGGTCCGGTCTCATCAATTACTGCGACGCTGGAATACCAATCTGTTCAATGCCTTGGAGGCCTGTAACCTTTGATGTTTCACCGACGAAGTATCAGCTATGAAGCTGATTCTGCGAACGGTTAACCCTTTGACGGGACAGCATTAATACATATCGCCAAGGCCTTAGCACTCGCTTTGCGGGAGTGCTAAGATCGATTCCAGACACTGGAGGATACGAACCAATGACTGCTCAAACTGCGCTGATTGCCCCTGCTTCGGGCCTGGCTGCCGGTTTGGCGCTCGCGGGGCCGATCGGGAGTTTCGATGCTTACCTCGAACGGGTGGGCCGGATACCTGTGCTCAGCCGCGAACAGGAGCAGCAGCTGGCCGAGCGTTTCCGGACCGACAACGATCTGGGCGCGGCCCGCGAACTGGTGCTGTCGCATCTGCGCTTCGTCGTCCACATCGCACGTGGCTACTCGGGCTATGGCCTGCCGATGAACGATCTCGTTCAGGAAGGCAACATCGGACTGATGAAGGCCGTCAAGCGCTTCGACCCGACCGTGGGCGTGCGCCTGGTCTCCTTTGCGGTGCATTGGATCCGGGCCGAGATCCATGAATACGTGCTGCGCAACTGGCGCCTGGTCAAGGTTGCGACCACCAAGGCGCAGCGCAAGCTGTTCTTCAATCTGCGACGGATGAAGAAGAACCTGGCGTGGCTGAATGCCGACGAGACCCGCGCGGTCGCGAAGGATCTGGGTGTCACGCCGGCAGAAGTGACCGAGATGGAGCGGCGGCTGTCCGCGCGCGATCTGTCATTCGAGGTCAGCTCGGATGGCGACGACGACGATGGCAGCTACGGCCCGGCGGCGTATCTGCCGGCCGCGGATGCCGACCCGGCGGAGCAGGTCGAAGCCGAAGAGTGGGACCATTCGAGCCATCAGCAGCTGGTGAAGGCATTGCAGCGCCTGGACGAGCGCAGCCGCTCGATCCTGCAACGTCGCTGGATGAGCGAGAACAAGGCCACGTTGCACGAGCTTGCCGACGAATACGGCGTCAGCGCCGAGCGCATCCGGCAGATCGAAGCCAATGCCATCTCGAAGCTGCGAGGGCTGCTGCCGGCATCCGTCTGACGGCAGTCGAGACTGCGCCCTGCGACGCTCACCCGCGTCGCAGGCGTATCTCGACCCGGCGGTTTTCGATCCGGCCCTCAGGCGTCTCGTTGCTCGCTATCGGTTGGTCACTGCCACCGCCCCTGCTGGACAGTCGCTGCGTGTCGATGCCGCGATCATGTAAAAGATCGGCGATCGCGTGCGCGCGCTGGTCCGTTTGACTCTGATTCAGATTGGCGCCGCCGATGTCGTCGGCGTAGACCGCGATCTGTGCCGAGAGCTGCTTGCGGCGCTTCAGCAGTCGCTCGGTAGCCTGCAGCACGACGCCCTGTGCCGCGTCAGCCGATATGGCCGTACTGTCGGGGTCAAATACGAGTGCCGTCGGGAAGCGGATGAGCAATTCGCCGTCCGCTCGCACCATGATGACCCCGCTGCCAGCCGGCAGTTGCTTGAGCCAGCCGCGCAACAGTGACTCATCCCGCTCGACTTCGAGCCGAAGTACCTTGGGCGTGGGGGCTGCGATCGCACTGCCGCTGCACGCCGCAAGGACGAGGCCGGCCAGCAGCGCTACCCGGCGGAGACTTCGTTGGGGCATCATGACCCCATTCTAGAAGATCGGAGCCGCCCCGCATGAGCGCTCTTGCAGCCACCCCGACCGCCAGTCCGAGCGACAACGCGCTCGACTACCTGCGCCTGGACGACGACCTGACCGACGACGAGCGCCAGGTGCGCGATGCGGTCGCGCGGCTGGTGGACGAGAAGGTCCTGCCCATCATCGGCGACTGCTTCGAACAGGGTCGCTTCCCGGCTGAACTGGTCCCCGCGATCGCCGAACTGGGTCTGCTCGGTGTGACCCTCAAAGGCTATGGCTGCGCCGGGCTGAATGCGGTCAGCTATGGGCTGATCTGTCGCGAGATCGAGCGCGCGGACAGCGGGCTGCGCAGCTTCCTGTCGGTACAGTCGAGTCTCGCGATGTTTCCGATCCACGCCTATGGCAGCGAAGCCCAGAAGCAGACCTGGCTTCCTCACATGGCGCGCGGCGAGGCGATCGGCTGCTTCTGCCTCACCGAGAGTCAGGGCGGCTCCGACCCCGCGAACATGCGCACCCACGCACGGCGCGAGGGTGATGGCTGGATCCTCAGCGGCTCGAAGATGTGGATCACCAACGGACCGATCGCCGACATCGCGGTCGTCTGGGCCAAAACGCCGGATGGTGTCCGTGGCTTCCTGGTGGAGCGCGGTACACCCGGATTTCGCGCCGACGAGGTCAAACACAAGTTCAGTCTGCGCGCCTCGACGACCGGCGCGCTGTTCTTCGATGACGTGCGACTGCGGGAAGACGCTGCCCTGCCCGCGGCGACCGGTATGAAGACCGCGCTCTCCTGTCTCTCGCAGGCCCGCTTCGGCATCTGCTGGGGCGCGATCGGCGCCGCCCAGGCCTGCCTCCAGGAGGCACTCGCGCACTGCCAGGAGCGCCAGCTGTTCGGTCGGCCGCTCAGCCACACGCAGGCCGTGCAGATCCGGCTCGCCGAGATGGTGCGCAAACTCGCGACGGCCCAATTGCTGGCACTGCAGCTGGCGCGGCAGAAGGACCGCGGTGAGCTGACGCCCTCGGCCATCTCGCTCGGCAAATGGCACAACTGTCGCATTGCCCTCGAGATCGCCCGCGACTGCCGCGATCTGCTCGGTGGCGCCGGCATCAGCGTCGAGCACGTCGCCATCCGTCACATGCTGAACCTCGAAAGCGTCATCACATACGAAGGCACCGAGACCATTCATCAGCTGACGATCGGTCGCGCGATCACGGGTGCGGCCGCGTTCTGACCGATTGTTTTCACGCTCGTGTCATCTACGCGACAAAGGCGCCTTATGTTCGATCAAGTGCGTCTGCGTTTGGCGACATAATGACAATAATTCTTTGTGCGCTTATGGTCTTGTCGAGTTTTTAGCGATACGATGACATCAGTTGCAGATGGCCCACAAAGCCTCGCTGCAAATGACGAATTGCCAGTGTTTCTCGAGAAGAAACGCGGGCAGTCAGGGAGCGCACAGGCTGCGGTCTGGCTCACGTTGGAGCCCACCGCGAGTGATCCAGGCGCGAAGTGACGCGCCAGTCTCCCCTTTGGAGACTGGCCCATTGGCCGGACGCTAAGGTCTGAATGTAGTTAGGCGCCACCCATGACAGACCTGTGGCGTACGATGGAATTAGAACCCCGCTCATCCGGGGTTTTTTTTTGCCGCCGCGGGTAGTGCACAATCCCCGACCATGTCTGCCACCCACGACGACCAGCTGCTGATCACCGGCCTCACTGGCGTCGGCATCGAACTCGAGATCGCCGGTGCGGGGTCACGCAGTTACGCGTTCATCATCGACTGGCACATCCGCGTGCTGCTGGCCATCGCCTGCTACGTCGCTGGCTGGGAGATCTACTCCCATATCGGTTCTCGGGGCGGCAGCCGGTTCGTTCAGTTCACGGCCATTCCGGGCCTCGTCGTCTATTTCCTCTATCACCCCGTACTCGAAGTCGCGCTGCGAGGGCGTACACCCGGCAAGCGCTCGGCAGGCGTGCGGATCGTCACTGCGCAGGGGGGCACGCCCTCGGTCGGTGCTCTTCTGCTGCGTAACATCTTCCGCCTGATCGACTCGATGCCGCTGTTCTACGTGGTAGGTCTGGTCTGCTGCCTGGTCACCGAGCGGCGCGTGCGGATCGGCGACATGGCTGCGGGCACACTGCTCGTCGTCGAAAAGGTCTCGGCCGCGCGCGCGCTCAATTCGCTCGGCGAACTGATCTCTCACAGTGGCCTGCCGCCGGAGGCCGCCGAACTGATCGATGATCTGCTGCAGCGATGGCATGGGCTGGACATCACCGCTCGCGATACGCTCGCCCGTACGATCCTCGCGCGTGTGGACCGGAGCGGCAGCGGAACCGGTCCCACCGAGATGAACGACAGCGCGCTGCGCGAGCGACTCCAGGCTTTGCTGTCCGGCATGCGCGCCCAATGAATGCGGTCGCCACCGCGAGCGCGTGGCTGAAGGCGCGCACCCCGATCTGGAACGCGTGGATCGCACAGAGTCGCGAGCCGCAGCGTGGATTGAGCATCGTCGATGCACAGCGACGCATCGATCGTTACCGCGCGATCGCGCGCGATCTGGCCACCGCGCGGACACTGCTGCCGCAAAGCCGTGCACGCGGCGCGCTGGAATCGCTCTATCTCGAGACCCACGCCAGCATCGACGTCCCGTCGCGCCTGAACACCGCACGCCTGAGACAACTGTTTCGCGACGAAATCCCGGCGGCGGTGGCGCGGCTGCGCCCGATGATCCTATGGATGGCGCTGCTGATGGCGATCAGCGCACTGGCCGGCTGGTGGATGATCTCAACCTTTCCCGATCTGATCTCGCTGTCGGCGAGCCCGAAGATGATCAACGACGTCGAGCACGGCAAGCTGTGGACCGACGACATCCTCAACATCACGCCGTCCTCGCTGCTGTCGGTGCGCATCTTTTCCAACAACATCGTCGTCAGCCTGATGGCGTTCTGCGTGGGCGTCTTCTTCGGCCTCGGCTCGATCTACCTGGTCGCGGTCAATGGATTGATGCTGGGAGCGCTGCTGGCGTTTACGCGACAGCACGGCCTGGACGGCGAGCTGTTCAAATTCATCTCGGCGCACGGTCCGGTGGAGCTATCGATCATCTGCATCGCCGGCGCCGCGGGAACGTCGCTCGGCAACGCGCTGATCCGGCCCGGCAGCCTGACACGGCGTGACTCGTTTCGCGAAGAATCGAGGCACGCGGTTCGCGTACTCATTGCCTGCGCTCCACTGCTCATCGTCTGCGGTCTCATCGAGGGATTCATCTCACCCGATCCGACGTTTCCGCTGGTCACCCGCCTGATCGTCGGATGGCTCTACTGGTTGCTGATGCTCGTGTTCCTGAGCGGGAAATGGCTGCGGCGCCCAACTGCCTAGATCCGCCTGCGCCGCCGGTAATGCAGATAGGCGTCGATCACTGCGCCATCCAGCGTTGCCGGTGAAGCCAGCACGGCGGGCACGCCGAGCGCGCGTAGCGACGCTGCCCGCCGCGCATTGGCATCGACGTATTCCTGTGCCGCGATCGCCTGCCAGACCTGCCGCTCTTCGGCGCTTCGTTGGCGGGCAACGGCCGCGACACGATCCGGTGCAACGCCGGCGATCAGCGGCAGATGGGTAGGCAGCAGCAGCCGCATGGCGCTGCGCATCTCGCCTGCGAGCGATGCATCGTCCAGATCCGTCAGCATCACGACCAGGCTGCGATGGCGCACCAGCGAGCGAATCCGGATCGCAGCCAGCGCATGATTCGAATCGACACTGGCGACCTTCATACTCTGCAGTAGCGCACGCACGCGCATGACGGCGGCCGCACCTTGTCCCGGTGGCATCGCGGCCAACGGTCGCTCGGCATAGATCAACAGCCCCACGCGATCCTCATGACTGACCGCGCGCTGCGCGAGTCGCGCCGCCACATTTGCGTACAACGCGAGCCGATCGGTGTCGCCGGCCGCGATACCGCTGGCACGTCCGGCATCGACCGCGATCACGATGTCGAGCTGCTGGTTCTCGACGAAGTCCCGGCTGATCAGCCTTCCCGTTCTCGCGCTCGCCTTCCAGTCGATCGAGCGCTGAGGATCGCCCGGTTGATACTCACGCAGCTGCAGCACCTCACCGCTGGCGCCGCCGCGTCGCGCCGCCTGCCGCCCCCGCAGCTGTGTGCCGCGCGCCGCACCGGAGTCCTGCACGACCTCGGGCACCACCTGAAATTCGTGGCCGGCGCCGATCGTGCGTGGCCACCACGCCAGCCGCAGCACACCGCTCACCCGTATGCGCAGCGCCGGCCAGCCGTAGCGCCCGAGGCGTCGTGCGGTTGCCGTCAGCGGCAGCGAACCGGTCGTGCGTGCCCCGATCTCCAGCTGTCTGATGCTGCGATCCATCGCCACCTCGGCGGCTGCGGCCGGTGCAACCTCCAGGGTCAAGGCGCGCGGCAGACGATGCCGCGCGGTGATCTCTATCGGCATGGCCCTGCCCAGATACCATTGCGACGGCGAGCGCAGTTCGCAGTTCAGCGCCGCACGACTCAACTGCCAGGCCTCGTACGCGAGCCCCACCAGCAACAATGCTGCCGGCGCACACCAGAGCCGCGTCAGGGCGGTATCGCTCCAGATGCCGGCGATGGCAATCAGCACCGTCAGCAGCACCAGGATCAACGCATTGGTTCGCAAGCCCATGGGTGACCTGCCGTCAGCGCGGCACCGGCACCTGTTCGAGCAGCCGTTGCATCACACCGAGTTCGGTGGTGCCTTCGAGGATCGCCTCGCTCGAGAGCACGAGGCGATGCGCAACGACCCGCGCCGCGACGGCCTTGACATCGTCCGGCGTCACGAACTCGCCACCGCGCAGACCCGCCGCGATACGCGCGGCCCGCACCAGCGCCAGGCCACCACGCGTCGACAGCCCGATCGTCAGCTGCGTGTGCTCGCGCGATGCCTTGGCCAGGTCGAGCACATAGCCCATCAGTTCGCTCGACACATGAATCGCATCCGCCGCAGCGCGCGCGGCCGGCAGCAATGCGGCGCTGTCGACCGGCGCTACCTGACGGCCGGTCACCGTCGCCAGATCGACGGCGATGCCACCGTAGCGGGCGATGACCTGCAGTTCGTGTTCGCGGGCCGGATACGACAGCTCGACGCGCAGCATGAACCGGTCGAGCTGCGACTCGGGCAGCGGATAGGTACCTTCGAACTCGCGCGGATTCTGCGTCGCGATCACGAGGAAATTTTCCGGCAGCCGATACTGGTTGCGCTCCACCGTTACCTGCCGCTCCTCCATCGCTTCGAGCAGCGCCGATTGCGTCTTCGGGGACGCGCGATTGACTTCGTCGAACAGGACCACCTCGGCGAACAGCGGACCCGGGTGGAACACGAAATCGCGGCTCGCACTGTCGAACACGTGCACGCCGATGATGTCGGTCGGCATCAGGTCTGCCGTACCCTGCACCCGTTTGAAAGTGCCACCCATGACCGTCGCGAGGGTCTTGCTCAGCAGCGTCTTGCCGAGACCCGGGGTGCCCTGGATGAGCACGTGTCCACGCGCCACGATCGCGATCGTCAGCGCGCGAATCGTGTCTTCCATACCGATGACGACACTGCCCAGCGATCGCTGCAGTGATTGCTCGAAATCGATCAACGGACTGCTCATACCAGTTTTCCTTCTATATCGGACAGCAACGTCTGCAAGGGCGCCAACCGGACGCGCCGGCCTGCCTGGACCTTCCGGTAGAACGCCTGCAACTGTGCGTGCTCAGCCGGCGCCACCGTACCCTGCGCCTGCAGCCACTCCCACAGCGGCGCGCCGTTCTGCGGCAGATGCAGATGCGCCCGCAGCCGGTTGAAGAAATTGTCGAACAGCCGTTGTGCGGCTTCGATCGGTGCGACCGCGACCGAATAGAACCTGCCGCTGGCTTCGACCAGCGCCATCTCATCGAGCGGCTTCCACAGGCTGTAAGCACTGCGCAAAGGCAGCGGTCCCAATACGAACGCCAGCCAGCCGAGCAGCAGCCAGCCGATCGTGCGGTGAAGCCTCGGATCCGCGAAGAAAGCCTGCGCGTCGTAGTAGTCGGTGAGCCCCTGATGCGCATCGTCGAAGTACACGCGTCCCGACGGCGCGCGCGACCACCGCAGGATATTGCTCAACAGGCGCGCGTTGTCCTCTCGACCCAGCTCGTCGTTGGCAAACGGCGAGGCGAAAGCGCTGACGATCACCTGCCCTTCACCCGATCGCAGCAGCCACATCGCCGCCGCGCCATCCTCCCGGCGCTGGAGCAACGCCAGCGGCGCCGCATTGGCAGCGCTGCCACGCCATCGGGAGGCCGGCAGCGCCAGGTGAGCATGCACCGTGCGAACGTCAGCCGTGAGCGGATGTGGACTCGCCGGCTCGAGTTCGACCTCGGGATGCTTCACGAGATCCTTCAGCTCGTCCTTGAAATCTTCGGCACGCCGCGCGGCGCGATCGGCTGGAGCCGCCTGCCGATCGGAAATCTTCTGCGCCGAGGGCGACGGCGGCAATGTCCGTGGCGATTTGTCCCGTGACGGGATGATGCTGAACTTCATCCCGGTCAGTTCCTCGGTCTCCTGCAACAGTGTCTGATCGATGCCCAGCGTCCACACGGGGGTGTCGTCGAGTGCGGCAATCACCAGCAGCGTGTTGCCTGCCGCGACCCATCGACGCACGGCATCCGCCTCACCGGCGCGCATCGGCACACGATGCGGCAACACGGTGATCAGTAGATTTCCAGCCGCGATCGAATCGTCCCCGTGAGCGCTGTTACTCACGAGCTGGTCGTAGCGATGCCGAAGGCTCAAGACCGGCACCTGCTGTGTCTCCAGCCAGCGCCAGAGTGCCCACTCACCGTCCGGTCCCTTGTCCGTGCTGCGCGGTTGCGAACGCTCATCCTCCGGCGCCTGCGGCTTGGGCAGCATCAGCAGATAGAAGAAGAACAGCGCCGCGACGGCCAGCACCAATGTCGCGAGCCGCTCCTTCATGAACGCTCTGCAAGCTGGCGGTATAGCGCGCGACCATCTTCCAGCAAGGCGTCGATGGTGCTGTCAGGATGCAGACGGCCGAACAGGCTGTCGGCAGCGAATTGACGCGCTTCGGCCAGCCGTACGACCTGGGCAAAACGCGCGCGCTGCCCGGCGTCGGCAAAGCCTGCCCGCTTCACCAGTTCACCATGCGTCAGCGCGCGCTCGTCGGGCAGCATCCGCCGCGTCACCAATAGCTGGACCAGCAGACGCATCAGCAGCAACGGGCGATCGCGCAATGGCGCGGCATCGATGTCCTGCACTGTCGTTAGCCGCGGTGCAGGCGCCAGAGCGTCCGCGGTTGCGTCACGCCGGGTCCGCTTCGCATGACGCGAATCGAGCCAGAGGATGCGCGCCTCACGCCACAGCAGCACCAGCACGAGCCCGCCGACGACAGCCAGGCCGGTATAGAGAATCGCCTTTCCCGCCCACCGCGGGGTATGCCTCAAGGCGTCGATCAACACCTGCGTCCAGCCCGGCGTCGCCGACGGCTTGGCACTGAAGCGGTGTCGCACCCAGTTCAGCAACCGCGACCACCATGACTGCGATTCGGCCACGGCCGGGTGCAGCGTGGCAAGCACCGGCGCGAGCGCCTGCGGATCGGGGCCGTCGGAGGGCGCCGGTTGCGAATAACGCTGCTGCAGCCATTGCAGGTCGGCGTTCTGCTGGTCGACGTCGCGGGTTGCGTTCGCCCAGACCGGCGACGCCAGGCAGAACAGACAGGTCATCAGCAGACAGGCCGGGGCCGCCGCGCCCCGCCACAGCCATGCGAACCGCTGCATGCCGTACGGCCTGCTTATACGCCCTGGGCCGACTGCAGCGCCTGCGCGCGGGATGCCAGATCTGCGCCCTCGCGTCGCAGCTTCATGTCGTGATAGGTCGAGAGCATCACCGCCGCATACATCGGCAACATGATCACGCGCAGCAGGCCACCCAGCAGCATCGGCAGCGCCAACCGCCAGTCCAATCCGGTCGGATGGGTGAACATCAACGGCATGCCGACGAGCGCGCCAAAGACGAGATACACCATGATCAACAACACCACGATCATGATGATGGCAATGGAGATGACCGTCACCGAGCGCCACCAGTTGCCGACGGTGGCATTCCAGCTGCGCCCGAGGCCGTCGATGGCACCGGTGTCGTCCGCGAAGATCGCGGCAAACCAGAACTCGAGCTTGCCCCACAGATAGACACCGGGGATGAACAACAGGAACAGGCCGATCCAGACCGCAGCCGTGAAGATGAAGCTGCCGAGGATCAAGCCCGGCAGCCGGCGCAGCGCCCTCACGAACGCATCGCCCACACCGAGCGGCGCCTCGCCGCGGTGAATCTGACTCGTCTGTGCGAACACCGCCGCGAACACGATCAGCGACACCAGACCGACGACCAGGTAGCTCTTCGTCATCTGGCTGAAGGTACCCAGCAACTGCGGCAGCATCGTGTGCAGATCGGGCGTGCCGCCACCGCGAGTCGCCGAGAGGATGCTCGCCGACAGGCCCACGGCCTGCACCATCATCCACATCGATGCCGCCAGCATCGCGATCGCGCCGATGAGCGCGATGATCAGGCATGCGCGAAACGATGCCCGGTACAGTTTGATGGCATCGTCGAGTACCCCGCCCACCGTCAAGGGTGTCGCCGGCTTTACGTACATGGATGCAGACCCCATCTCAGGCTCAAGCGAGCCGGGCCTATTATGCAATCAGGAGCGGAAAAGGCGTGAATATTGCGATTCGTGCCAGGAACTGGCCAGTGTCTGCGACACCACGGCCACCCCGATCTCCCCGTCCTCCAGATGGCAGGCGCGCTCGACGATCCCAGGCATCGACTGGATCAATCGGTGCAGCAGGCGCTGGCCGGCGCTCTGGCCCAGCGGCACCAGTTTGATGGCGGCGAGAACCTGGTTGTCGCTCCAGGCCCAGAGATAGCCGCGCAACGTATCGCCCGCATCGATGCGCCATTGCGCCGCCGCGAGCGCGAACAGGGTCGCGAAGGCCGTGGGACGTTCGGTCCACCGCCCTGCACCGGGCACCTCGAGCTGGATCAGGACCCTCGCCAGTGCGCCGCCAAGATGCAGATCCTCGGCGCGCAGTTCGGCAGTCTCGCGCGACGCCAGCAGCTGCGCATTCCAACGATCGACCGCAGACAGGTTGCCTGTCTGCCAGGCGCCCTGTAATCGGTAAAGAATCGGCAGATCCAATGTCCCGACCGCGCGGCTGGACAACCCTTCCAGCCACGCGAGCGTGCCGGCCTCGTCACGGATCCAGCCGGCGTGCACGGCATATTCGAGTCCCTGCGAATAGGCATAGGCGCCGACCGGCAGCGCGGGACTGACCAGATGAAACAGTCGCAGCAGCGCGTGCGGATCGCTGACCACGGCGTCAGTGGTCGTGGTCGTGACCGGACTGGGTATGGCCGTGGCCATGCGCATGTCCCTGCATCGCGTGCGTGTGGCCGCCGTCGGCGGCATAGGCACCTGCTTCGGGCTCGAACGGCGCCTGCTCGACGCCGACGTTCAATCCCAGTCCCCGCACCATGTCGTCCAGCACGTGATCGTGCTGATAGCGCAGCCAGCCCTCGCCGATCTGCAACATGACGTGCCGGTTGCCCAGGTGATAGGCAGCGCGCGCCAGCAGCTGAGGGTCGGCGCCATGCACCACCGACACGGTCTCCGGTGCCGCGGCGACTTCGATGACGCGACCATCGTCCGCCAGCAGCCGGTCGCCGCCGCGCAGTAGGTGGCCACGCTCGAGGATGACACCGACCTGTTCGCCGCCCGGCAGCTGGGCGCGAAAACGACTGCGGCTGCGCAGATCATAGGGAAGTACCAGGCGCGCGTCGGCAGGGCGCGTCGATTGCACCGTCGGTTGCGCCGATGCGGTCAGCCGTTGCGAGATCGTCAGCATGGTGGCGCGGGTGTTCAGAACAGAAAATAGCGCTGTGCCAGCGGCAGCACGGTAGCCGGCTCGCAGGTCAGCAGCTGACCGTCGGCGCGCACCTCGTAGGTTTGCGAGTCGACCTCGATCACCGGCAGATAGTCGTTCAGAACCATATCGGTCTTGCGTACCTGGCGCGTGCCATGCGCCGCGACCAATCGTTTGCGCAGGCGCAGCCGATCGCCCACCCCCGCCTCGATCGAGGCCTGCGATACGAAGGTGACCGATGTCGCGGCACACGCGGCGCCAAGCGCCCCGAACATATGGCGGTAGTGCACCGGCTGAGGCGTCGGGATCGATGCATTCGGATCACCCATCGGCGCCGCGGCGATCATGCCGCCCTTGATGATCAGCGCCGGCTTGGTCGCGAAGAACGCCGGTCGCCAGAGCACCAGATCCGCCAGCTTTCCGACTTCGATCGAGCCCACCTCGTGCGAGATGCCGTGCGTGATAGCAGGATTGATGGTGTATTTGGCGACGTAGCGGCGCGCGCGAAAATTGTCGTGACGCGCGTCGTCTGCCGGGAGCGAGCCGCGCTGCACTTTCATCTTGTGCGCCGTCTGCCAGGTTCGCGTGATGACTTCGCCGACACGCCCCATCGCCTGCGAGTCGGAGGAGATCATCGAAAACGCGCCAAGGTCGTGCAGGATGTCCTCCGCGGCGATCGTCTCGCGACGGATGCGCGACTCGGCAAAGGCCACGTCCTCGGGAATGCCAGGATCCAGGTGGTGACACACCATCAGCATGTCCAGGTGCTCATCGATCGTATTGACGGTGTAGGGCCGCGTCGGATTGGTCGACGATGGCAGCACGTGCGCGACGCCGCACGCCTTGATGATATCGGGCGCATGACCGCCCCCGGCGCCTTCGGTGTGATAGGTATGGATCGCGCGCCCCTTGAAGGCGGCGATCGTGTCCTCGACGAATCCGCTTTCGTTGAGCGTGTCGGTATGGATAGCTACCTGGACGTCGTAGCGATCGGCGACACCCAGACAGTTGTCGATCGACGCCGGTGTCGTACCCCAGTCTTCGTGCAGCTTCAGTCCCATCGCGCCGGCGCGGATCTGTTCTTCGAGCGGTTCCGGCAGGCTGGCGTTGCCCTTCCCCAGCAGCCCGATGTTCATCGGCAGACTCTCGATTGCCTGCAGCATCCGCGACAGGTGCCAGGGACCCGGGGTACAGGTCGTGGCCGCGGTACCGGTCGCAGGTCCCGTGCCGCCACCGATCATCGTCGTCACGCCGCTCATCAGCGCATCTTCGATCTGCTGCGGGCAGATAAAGTGAATGTGCGCGTCGATGCCGCCCGGCGTGAGGATCAGCCCCTCGCCGGCGATCACCTCGGTGCCCGGACCGATGACGATGCCGACCGCCGGCTGTACGTCCGGGTTGCCGGCCTTGCCGATGCCGGCGATGCGGCCATCCTTGATGCCGATGTCAGCCTTGACGATTCCCCAGTGATCGAGGATCACCGCGTTGGTGATGACGGTATCGACCACTTCGCGCGACGTGCGCTGGCTCTGACCCATGCCGTCACGGATCACCTTGCCGCCGCCGAACTTCACCTCTTCACCGTAGATGGTGTGATCGCGCTCGATCTGGATCCACAACTCGGTATCGCCCAGGCGCACGCGATCGCCGGTGGTCGGACCGAACATTTCGGCATAGGCCCGCCGGCCGATGCGCGTCACGACAGCGACCCCATGATTTTTCCCTGGAAGCCGTACACCACACGGTCGCCCGCGTATTCCACCAGCTCGACGTCGCGCTGCTGGCCCGGCTCGAAGCGCACCGCAGTGCCGGCCGCGATATTCAAGCGATAGCCGCGCGCCTGTTCTCGATCGAACTTCAGGGCATCGTTGGTCTCGTAGAAATGATAGTGCGACCCGACCTGTATCGGCCGGTCACCGGTATTTGCAACCGTGACTCGACGGACCGTCCGTCCGCCGTTGAGCGTGATGTCGCCATCGGCCGTCTCGACTTCCCCTGGGATCATGTCGGCTCCAGTCCCTGTCAGGTAATCGGATTGTGTACGGTGACGAGCTTCGTACCGTCGGGGAATGTCGCCTCGACCTGCACGTCGGCGATCATCTCCGGCACGCCTTCCATGACGTCACCCCGCTTCAGGAGCGTCGTGCCGTGACTCATCAGCTCGGCGACCGTGCGCCCGTCGCGTGCCCCTTCCAGGATCGCGGCCGAGATGAAAGCCACGGCCTCGGGATAGTTGAGCTTCAGGCCGCGACCCTTGCGACGTTCCGCCAGCAGTGCTGCGGTGAAGAGCAGCAACTTATCCTTCTCGCGCGGCGATAGTTCCATGGTCGTACTACTACTGATTCTGCTTAGGTCAGGTGAGCCAGATGCGTGGTGGCGATGCTTCGCGTCCGATGACAGCGGGACGCAGCGCGCACCACAGATCACTGAAGGCCTGCTTCAGCCGATCGACACGAGCGGCGATGCCGCGACAGCATAGCGCGTTATCCACCCGCGTACAGGCGATGTCGATGGTTGGGTCTGTCGCTGCATCGACTGTCATCGCATCGACGAGTGTTCGTGCCCGCTCCAGATGAGCACCGGTCGCGGGATAGATCATCAGCGTGCCCGCCGCCACGCGGCCCGCCAGGCCCCAGCGGGCAGCGAGCGCGGACCGGTCGATGCTCGTACGCTCGAGCAGCACCGGCCGATCGTCGTGCCATAGCTCGAAACGCTGCCGGATCTCGCCGTCTCCAAGATCCAGTCCATTGGCCGGCAGGCCATAGCAGTTGAGCTCCCATCCCAGAAAACGCGCGCGGCCTGCGAGGCGCACGACGGTATGCACGCTGGCGACACTGTCCGGATAGTAGATATTCTCCTGCGGCAGCCACTCCAGCGTGCCATCGCGGACAGAAAGCGATTGCGTCAGCGATGCGACGCGACGCTCACGCCGACGATAGAACTTGCCGGCCGCCGGTGTCGTCAGCAACGCGTGGGCCGCAGGGCCCACTTCCACCTCGAGCGTCAATTCATCCCCGCTGACGACGCCGCCGGGTGGATGGATGATATAGGTATGACACGGCCCGGCGTCACCGAGCGTCGACAGGCACTCCGGATAGAACGCGCGCTGTACCAGCAGTGGTCCCACGTGCTCTCGGCGCGCCAGCCGCGTGCGCGCACCAGCCACGTCGTACGCGAGCGCCAGACGCGCCCGCCACCCATGTTCGGAAGGCAGCGCACTCATCGCGGCATCATACCGTCAAGTGAGTACTGACCACCTCATCGGTGAGGGCGTCGATCTTGCCGGATACGACCACCCTGCCCTTGTCGAGGATGCGCAGATCGGTGGCGACGCGGCGCGCAAACGGAAGCTTCTGCTCGACCAGCATCACGGTCAGATTGGCCTCGCGGTTCAGGCGCTGAATGGTCTCGCCGATCTCATGCACGATATTCGGCTGAATCCCTTCACTGGGTTCGTCCAGGATCAACAATTCGGGATCCAACACCAGTGCGCGCCCGATCGCCAGCTGCTGCTGCTGACCGCCTGACAGATCGCCGCCGCGCCGGCGCAGCATCTTCTTCAGTACCGGGAACATGTCGAAGATATGCGCGGGGACGTCCTTGAGCTTGGGCTTGCGCGCACCCAGTCCGGTGCGCAGATTCTCCTCGACGGTCAGCTGCGAGAAGATCAGTCGACCCTGCGGCACGTATCCGATCTTCAACGGCGCGCGTACCTCGGCGGCCAACGGCCTCAGGTCGCGGCCGCCGAACAACATCTGCCCTGATGTTGTCGGCAGCAGCCCCATGATGCACTTCAGCAGCGTCGTCTTACCCATGCCGTTGCGGCCCATCAGGCAGGTGCAGGACCCTTTCGGCACGTCCATCGTGATGTCCCAGAGGATGTGGCTGCCGCCGTAGAACTGGTTCAGTCCGCGGATCTCGAGCATGTTGGCCGCGGATGCGGCGGATGCATCAGGCGCCAAGATACACCTCGCGCACTTTGGTATTGGCCTGCACTTCGTCGATCGTACCTTCCGCCAGCACGCTGCCCTCGTGCAGCACCGTGACCTTGCGCGAGATCGAACGCACGAACTCCATGTCGTGTTCGACCACGACCACCGAATGTTTCCCCGCCAGTGAGGTCAGCAGTTCCGCGGTGCGCTCCACTTCCTGCGGCGTCATGCCGGCGGCAGGCTCGTCCACCAGCAGCAGGAGCGGTTCCTGGATCAGCAGCATACCGATCTCGAGCCATTGCTTCTGCCCGTGCGACAGGGCACCGGCCAGTTCATGCCGGCGCTCGGTGAGATGGACTGTCTCCAGCACCTGCTCGATGTTCTCGCGCTGCTCGGGCGATATGCGTGCCGACAGCCACTTCCAGACCGTTTTCTGACCCGCCATCGCCAGTTCCAGGTTCTCGAACACCGTGTGATGTTCGAACACGGTTGGCTTCTGGAATTTGCGGCCGATGCCCGCCTGCGCGATCTCGGGCTCGTTCAGCGACAGCAGATCGATCGTCTGGCCGAACCAGGCCGAGCCGGTATCGGGCCGGGTCTTGCCGGTGATGACGTCCATCATCGTGGTCTTGCCGGCACCGTTCGGGCCGATGATGCAGCGCAGTTCGCCGGTCTCGATATATAGAGTGAGCGCGTTGAGGGCGCGGAAGCCGTCGAAGCTGACCGATATATCGTCCAGGTAGAGAATCATGCCGTGCGAATCGTCCGGGCCGGCCTCGATCCGATCGGACTCGAGCACCTCACCGGTCCGGGGCGCCGGACGCGCACTGTGCGAACGGCCGGAAAAACGATTCATCACGGTCCGGATCATGGACTCACCTTCGGCTGTAGCACCGGACGGCGGGTCGTTCGCGCCTTCAGGCCGCTGAGCGCGCCGACGACACCACGAGGCAGCAGCAACGGCACCAGCACGAACAGCGCGCCGAGCGCGTACAGCCAGAAGCTCGGCAGTGCGGCGGTGAAATAGGTCTTGGCGTAGTTCACCAGCACCGCGCCGACCACGGCACCGTAGAGCGTGCCGCGACCGCCGATCGCCACCCAGATGACGATCTCGATCGATTGCGCGGGCGAGAACTCGCCCGGGTTGATGATGCCGATCTGAGGCACGTAGAGCGCCCCGGCGATACCGGCCAGCACCGCGGAGAAGACGAATACCCACAGCTTGTAGTTCTCGACGCGGTAGCCGATGAAACGCGCGCGGCTCTCGGCGTCACGCACGGCCGCGATCACCCGACCAGCGCGCGACGAGACCACATAGCGACACAGGAGATAACTGCCACCGAGCGCGACCGCCGTGCACAGGAACAGCGACATGCGCGTCGCGGGAGAGCCGAGGTTGAAGCCGAGCAGGTCCTTGAAATCGGTGAAGCCATTGTTGCCACCGAAGCCCATGTCGTTGCGGAAAAATGCCAGCATCAGCGCATAGGTGAGCGCCTGGGTGATGATCGACAGGTATACGCCGGTGACGCGCGAGCGGAACGCGAGGTAGCCGAAGATCAGCGCCAGCAGCCCCGGCACGACCATCACCATCAGCATTGCGTACGGGAACGAGTTGAAACCGTGCCAGAACCACGGCAGTTCCTTCCAGTTCAGGAACACCATGAAGTCCGGCAGGATGGGATCGCCGTAGACGCCACGCGTGCCGATCTGGCGCATCAGGTACATGCCCATCATGTAGCCACCGAGCCCGAAGAACGCGCCGTGCCCAAGGCTGAGGATCCCGCAATAGCCCCAGATGAGATCCACCGCCAACGCCAGTATCGCGTAGCTCATGTACTTCGCAATCAGCGTCACGCTGTAACCCGACAGATGCAGGACGGAACTCTCCGGTACCGCCAGATTCAGCAATGGTGCGAGCACCGCGACGACAGCCAGGATGCCGAGGAAGATCTGGCCGCCCCGATCAGTCTTCATCGCGCCGAGCAGGCGGTTGCCCTGCGACGTGTTTTCGTAAGACACGTCAGACCTCCGCAGCCCGGCCCTTCTGCGGGAACAGTCCGCGCGGACGGCGCTGGATGAAGAGGATCAATGCCACCAGGACGAAGATCTTGGCCAGCACCGCGCCGGAGTACGGCTCGAGCAGCTTGTTGACGACGCCGAGCGTGTTGCCACCGAGTTCGGTGCCCCACAGATTGCCGACGCCGCCGAACACCACCACCATGAAGCAGTCGACGATGTAGCTCTGCCCGAGGTTGGGCCCGACATTGGTGAGCTGGCTGAGCGCGACGCCTGCAATGCCGGCGATACCGGAACCCAGTCCGAAGGTCATCGCATCGACCCACTCTGTGCGGATGCCCATGGCCTTCGCCATCGGCCGGTTCTGCGACACCGCGCGAACTTCCAGCCCCAGACGCGTACGCTTCAGAATCGCGAGCAGCCCCAGGAACATCACGAACGTGAACAGGATGATGTAAAGGCGGTTGTAGGTGATCGACAGCGCATCGTTTATCTGCAGCTCACCGGCCAGCCAGTCGGGCGTCTGCACCGGCCGATTGTTGGCAGTGAACAGATCGCGTACTACCTGCTGCAGGATGAGACTCAATCCGAAGGTCGCCAGCAGAGTCTCGAGCGGACGTCCATACAGGAACCGCACGATGCCGCGCTCGATCGCGACACCCGCCAGTCCCGACACCAGGAAGGCGGCAGGAATCGCCACCGCGATCGACAGGCCGATGTGCTGCGGCATCAGCAGCTGCACCACGTAGGTGGTGTAGGCGCCGAGCATCATCAGTTCACCGTGGGCCATGTTGATCACGCCCATGACCCCGAACGTGATGGCAAGCCCGATCGCCGCCAGCACCAGCACCGACCCCTGGCTCAAGCCGAACATCAGTACCTGGATGCCCGCATAGAAGCTGCGCCAGTGATCGATCGACTTGAGACTCGTCTGGGCGGCCTTGCGCACTCCAGCGTCGGACTCGCTGAAATGTCCGTCGCTGTCCGGTGTAGCGATGGCGGTAAGGCGATTGTAGACATCGCCGTTGAGACTGCCGGCCAGATCCTTCACGGCTGCCAGGCGAACCGGCGCCTCGCTGCTGTCGAGATCTGCCAGCGCCAGGGCATCGAGAATGGCGCGCCTGACGCTCTTGTCGCTCTCCGCCGGTAGATGCGCACGCAGCGCCGCGATCACCTGGTCGTCGACGCCGCGCAGCATCTCGTGTACGGCACCCAATCGGACCTGCGCGCTGGGACTTACGAGATCGAACTGCGCCAGCGCCACTTTCAGCGCTTTGCGCAACGAATTGTTGACCGTGATCTTGCTCAGATCATCCGGGCTTGCGGCGCCCGCCGGGCCGCCGCTCACGGGGTCCGTCAGTTTGAGTTGCTCACCATCGACCGCAGTGATGAAGACACGACCGTCACTGCCGCGGCTGTACAGGTTGCCCTCCAGCAGGGCAGTCAGTATGGCCCGCACCTGCGGGTCGTGCATCTGGCTGAGCTGGTCGACCAGTGTCTGCTTGTCGGTGAATCCGGCCGCCGGCAGCTGCTGCAGCACCTGCGCCAGATCCTGCGTCTGAGGAGACTGGCTAAACCCTAAGATCGGTACGCTCATCAGGCCCATGATCAGCAGACATATCCGGAGCCACTTTCCGAGTTGCCGTACCGATCCCACCGCCGGCTGGACCGGCCATTGCAACAGCTGCTGTGCGAGCAGTTGCGCCACCAGACGAGCGTCCACTGTTTTCCCCATGATGAGACCCCTAGCAAGCCGCGGGCCAGCCGGCGGCCCCGACCTGGGCAAAGGGATGAAGCCCAGGCCGGAACCGCCCGCCACGTTGGAATCAGGCGACTACTTCTGACCCGAACAGACCTTGGTCGAAGTGTTGTAGTTGCCGCACTTCAGGGTCACCCAGTCGGCAACCACGTCCTTGTCGGCCGCCAGATAGGGCGACCAGGCGTCGCCCGGTACGACCTTGTCGGTCTTCCACACGACGTCGAACTGACCATCGGCGCGCACTTCGCCGACGTACACCGGCTTCGTGATGTAATGATTCGGCAGTACGGTTGCTGAGCCGCCGGTCAGGTTCGGCACCGACAGGCCCGGGAGTGCCGGGATGACCTTCGCGGTATCGGTCGTGCCGGCCTTCTGCACCGCCTTGACCCACAGCTGGAAGCCAATGACCGTCGCTTCCATCGGATCATTGAAGGTGCGCTTCGGATTCTTGGTGAACGCGTGCCACTTCTTGATCCATTCCTTGTTGGCCGGCGTGTCGATGCTCATGAAGTAGTTCCACGCAGCCAGGTGGCCGACCAGTGGTTTGGCATCCAGGCCCGACAATTCCTCTTCACCGACCGAGAACGCCACCACCGGAATATCTTCGGCGGAGATCTGCTGGTTGCCCAGTTCCTTATAGAAAGGAACGTTGGCGTCGCCGTTGACGGTCGAGACCACCGCGGTCTTCTTTCCGGCCGAGCCGAAGGTCTTGATCTTGGAGACTTCGGTCTGCCAGTCGGAGAAGCCGAACGGCGTGTAGTTGGTCATGATGTCTTCGGGGGCAACACCCTTGGCCTTGAGATAGGCTTCGAGGATCTTGTTGGTGGTGCGCGGATAGACGTAGTCGGTGCCTTCCAGCACCCAGCGCTTCACCTTCTCTTCCTTCATCAGGTAGTCGACGGCGGGGATCGCCTGCTGGTTCGGCGCAGCACCGGTGTAGAACACGTTGCGCTCGGACTCTTCGCCTTCATACTGCACCGGATAGAACAGGATGCTGTTCAGCTCCTTGAACACCGGCAGCACGGATTTGCGCGACACCGAGGTCCAGCAG